>CAZZWT010000221.1:0-5495 GCA_964657775.1 uncultured Candidatus Methylacidiphilales bacterium
AACTGGAGCAGGCGCGCGCCACGAAATCAGCCACGGAAATCGCCCGCTACGCGCAAGCCTTCAACTTCGGCCCGCAGCCCGATGCCAACCGCACCGTGCGCGATCTGGTCGAGGAAATCCTGCGCCACTGGCCCGGCACGTGGGAGCAGATCCTCCAGGAAAAGCACCTCAAAGAAGCGCCGCTGCTGAGCCTCGCCATCGACAAGGCGCGCGACGTCCTCGGCTGGCAACCGCGCTGGGACTTTACCGCGACGATCCGCGAGACCATCGCTTGGTACCGAGAAGCGAACCAGCGCAAATCCGCCATGATCGATTTCACGCAAAGGCAAATCGCGGCTTACTGCGACTGAGGGTTTCGCGCAACGCCCGCAACGACTGCAACGGGGGGGCAGGGAGATAAACGGCTTTCCGCCCAGCATGCATCGAAGCTCTATGCTTTACATGCCTCGTATCGCGATGTATGGTGCTGGCGTGAAGAGATTTCTCGCCTTTCCGCTCGGCGTTTTTCTTTTGGCCGCATGTTATCTCTTCTTCCCGTACCCGAATCCTTGGAATCACGGGATTTTCCAGGCCCGGCAAGGGCCCCAAATGCAGACCGCGCACGCCATCGGCCTCGCCCTTTACAGCTACGCGCAGGACCACGCCGGGAACTATCCCACCGGTAAAAGTTCGACCGAGGTTTTTCAGGCCTTGATTGATGGCGGGTACGCCACCGATCCGGGCGTCTTCTACTTTCAGATGCCGGGAAAAAGCGCGCCGGTAATCGGTCAAAAACTAAAGCCTGAAAACGTATGTTGGGATTTCACCTCCGGCGCCACGATCCATTCGCCCGTGGTTCTGCCTCTCGTCTTCACGACAGGTTATCGCGTAACGTACGCGCCCGCTGCCGCCGCAGTGCCCGTGATCAAGCCCTATCCGGTTTACCCCGTGCGAGTCCGCACCTGGGCGCAATGGTGGCGCGGCGAACCAGCGCAAAAGTTTACGCCTGGTATCGCGGCGTCCTACATCAGCAACAGCGCGAAATACAGCGCCCTTACCGATAGCGATTCGGTTCCCGCTTTTATTTCGTCTGATTTCGTTCCGGTCGGCGAAACCTACCGGCAACTCACGCCTGATGGAATCTTGCCGCCGATTGGACTCTGATTTTATTCGATTTCCTAAAATACTTCACGCGCAGTCGTCTGTTCGCACGTCTGGGCTTTAAATGGAAACTCTACAATCGCCGAGTCAGGACGATGCGAAGAAACGGTCTTGGTTGCCCTGCGGATGTCAGGTCCTTGGACTACTCGGCATTTTGTTTTTGCTCGCGGGTGTGGCGCTGGGGCCGATGAACCATGGGATAATAAGTGAACGGCAAAGTCCTGGCATGCAGTATGCGCACGCGATCGGCCTCGCGATGTACAGCTTTGCGAATGATAACTCGCAGAATTATCCCGATGGGAAAAGTTCAACAGAAGTTTTTCAGCAGCTTGTCGATGGTGGCTATGTCACCGATCCCTCGATTTTCTATTTTCCTGCCCCGGGAAAAGTCAAGGCCGAGCCGGGACAGAAAAAATTGAGGCCAGAGAACGTTTGCTGGGATGTGACAGGCGGACTTTCATCCACTGATCCCGGAGAACTACCCGTTCTTTTTTTGACTGGCTATCGCGTTAGCTACACTCCGGGCGGCGCGGCGATCCCCATCGCCAAAGCCCGTGTCCTGGGTGAGCGCACGTGGAGCGAGTGGTGGAACGGAGAACCCGTTCCCAGCGACATCTATCAAGACGGAGCAGTCGTCTTTTATGTGAACAACAGCGCCAGATGGATGAATCGCGTCACTGGTACCGATGGCACCAGCTCCATTCCCAATTTCGTCTCGCGCGATTATAAGCCCGATGGGAAGACGTATCGGCAGTTGACGCCGGATGGGGTCCTGGGGCCATGAAGGAAGAGACCCGCCCCGCTGACGAAGCGAAGAAGCGGTCCTACCTTCCGTGCGGGTGCCAGATGCTCTTGGGCTTCGCTGTTATTTTGATCCTCGCTGGCGTCGCGCTAGGGCCGATTGGGCACGGGCGCGGATTTCAATAACTAAACTCGCGCATGCAGCAGGTCCATGAGATTGGGTTGGCCATCTATTCGTGCGCCAATGATAACAACCGGGTTTACCCCACTGGAAACTCTTCGACTGAAGTATGCCAGAAATTACTGGATGGCGGTTACGTCACCGATCCTGCGCTTTTCTATTTTCCCTATGCGGGAAAGACAGCGGCTAGGCCGGGGCAAAGGCTGAAACCAGAAAATGTATGCTTCGATTTTACGGATGGCGCCACGATGGATTCCTTCGGCGAGCTTCCCTTGGTTTTTTTGTCGGGCTATCGCATCACCTACGCGCCCGGAACGGGGGCTATTCCACGCTTTCATCCGATGCCGTATGAGGAGTCGTGGTTGCACCGTTGGTTTAATAACGGGATGGATGAAAATGGTCCCGTGTCCGGAAGCGCCGTTTACTTTGTCGATAATTCCGTCAAGTGGTTGCCAGACCGTTACTCCTCACGCTTTAAATCACTCGATGATCTGATCCCTAATTTCATCCCGCCTGATTTTAAGTCCGACGGCAAAACCTATCGGCAGCTTACGCCCGACGGAGTGCTCGCGCCTTGAAAGGTAGCCGGCGCAGGCCCTTGCGCCGGAGCGTCCCGCTGCGGGACGCCTTGGTATCCGAACTTTAAAAAACGCCCTATTTTGGTGGGGGCACGCAGGCCGTCGCGCGTGCTCGCGCAACGGCTTCCACCGCTAGGGAAATCCTCCGCCACTGGCCCGGCACCTGGGAGCAAATCGCGCAGGAAAAGCACCTCAAGGAAGCCCCGCTCCTCAGCCTCGCCATCGACAAGGCGCGCGACGTTCTCGACTGGCAACCCCGCTGGGATTTCGCCGCCACCATCCGCGAGACCATCTCCTGGTATTGCGAGGCCCACACCCGCCCATCCCCGATGATTGACTTCACGCAGAAGCAGATCGCCACGGACTGCGATTGAAAAGGCCGTTTCGCGCGGGCGGTGGCCCGGATTACCCTGGCCTTTTTGATCACGTTAGATTTTTTGCTCCGCAAACCACGCGCGCACGTCGTGCAGTGATTTCGCCACGCGCCAGGTCAGCGCTTCGATTTCCGGCGTGGGCGCGACGAGATCGGGCACCATGATGACTTGCAGCCCCGCGCCGTGGGCGGAGCGGACGCCGGCGTGGGAATCCTCCAACGCGAAGCTAAGGGCGGCGTCGATGCCGAGGCGGCGGACGGCTTCCAAATAAATATCGGGCGCGGGTTTGCCGTGGGTGATCTCATCGCCGCCGACGACGACAGGGAAATAATCGAGCAGGCCGACTTGCTTCAGCCGCAGGCTAGCGACCGGGTTACGCGTGGAGGTGGCGACGGCGATGGGAATGCGGCGCGCGGTCAAATCGTCGAGCAGCTCGCGGATACCGGGCATGAGCGGAATGCCCTCGCGCGCGATGTGAGCCTCGTAAAGGACGCCGCAGGCCGCGTAGATTTTTTCGAAGTCGAAATCGGCGCCAAAGGCGTCGCGCAGCAGCCCGCCGGAATCCTTTTTGCTACGGCCGATCATCGACTGGAAAATCGCATCCGGCATCCTGTGGCCGGCCTGGAGGGACGCTTCCTGCCAAACGATTTTTGCGATCGATTCGGTGTCGAGCATGAGGCCGTCCATGTCGAAGACGACGCCGGCGCCTGGTGGAAAGAGTGTGGGCATGGTGGGTGAAATTTTTATTCTACATCAGCCCTGCGCCGTGGGAAGCTGCGCGGTAAGAATCGCATGGATTTGACCCCCGAAGACGAGGCGCGCGGCCTTAAGGCGTATGAGCAGGCGCGGGCGTTTGAACGGCTGCGCTCATGGCGTCTGCCGCTGGGCTTTATCGTCTGCGCGGTGGTGCCGGCGGTAAGCGGCGCCTGGCTGGCCGTGCTCGGAAATCACCGGATTTTGATGACGTTGAATTTCATCATCGCGATTTTTCTGGCGTGGATCGGCTGGGTTCAATGGAAGCGGTTGAACGTTCTCTACGCGCGAAACTTGCGGCTGCTCGCCCAGATGAAGGCGGAGCATGGCGACGCGCTGCCGTGGGTCCAAGTGGAAAACCATTTCGCCGAGCTGGAGAAATTGAAGCGGGAATTGGCGGAGGATCAGGGCGGGTGAGTTACCGCGCAGTGGTATCCGCCGCACGCCGGGCGGCGGTGCCTTTCGCGCGGAAATCTCCGCGCCTGCCCATTGCGATCACCTTCCTTTGAACCAAGAACGACCGAGCCCGCCGCCCGGCGGCTACCAGCTGACGGTAAACCGCGCCTCAAATAATCGGCTTGGCGAAGTAGCGGATCAGGTCCCAGATCCAGTGGCCGGCGTCGAGGAGCGGGCCGTTGAAGATGAACGCCGTGAAGATGACCGCGCTGATGAGAATCGACAGGGCGGTCCAGGCCACGATGTAGGTCTGGTTGTAGGATACGGAGACGTCGTCGCTCATGCGGGGAAGGTAAGTGGAAAAGGCGAAAACGTAAAGCGGCTATCTGAAGGCGCAGCTTCACGCCGCCTGCGGATAAATACTCTGCCTCGCCGCCATGGCGGTGAAGACGCCGCGCTGGGTCAGCAATTGTTCGAAGCTGCCTTGCTCGATGATGCGCCCTTTTTCGATGACGATGATCTGGTCCATGCTGCGCAGGGTGGAAAGACGGTGCGCAACGCAGATGACGGTGCGGTTTTCCGCGAGCGCATCGATGGCCTTTTGCACTTCGGCCTCCGATTGCGAATCGAGCGAAGCGGTGGCTTCATCCAGCACCAGGATCGGCGCGTTGCGCACAAACGCGCGCGCGATGGCGATGCGCTGGCGCTGGCCGCCGGAGAGGCGCTGGCCCCGCTCGCCCAGGGGCGTGTCGTAGCCTTGCGGCAGCGCGGTGATGAAATCGTGCGCGTGGGCTTCCTTCGCAGCGGTGATGATTTCCTCCCGCGTGGCGCCGATTTTGCCGAAGCCGATGTTTTCCGCCACGGTGGCGTTGAAGAGCAGGATGTCCTGGCTCACCAGCGCGAGGTGATAGCGCAGGTCGGAGATGCGCACGGTTTCCAACGGCACGCCGTCGATGGTGATCTGGCCGGCGGTGGGATCGTAGAAGCGAAAGATGAGGTTGATGAGCGAGCTCTTGCCGGAACCGCTTTCGCCGACGAGGCCCAGTCGCTGCCCGCGCTTGAGCGAGAAGTTGACCTCGTCGAGCACCTGCGCCTCCCCATAGGAAAAGCCGACGTTTTTGAAATCGAGGCTCTGCTTGAAATCGCCAAGCGCGACCGGATTCTCGATTTCCTTAACGCTAGGCTGCATCTTGAAGAGCGCCATGAGCCGTTCCAGCGCGACGGACAGTTGTGTGATGTAGACACCGATGCCGTTAAGCTTTTTGAACGGTGTGTAGAACGACATCAGCGCGCCGATGAAGATGGCGACGTGCGTGAAGGAGTAATTATTCC
>CAZZWT010000222.1:0-5457 GCA_964657775.1 uncultured Candidatus Methylacidiphilales bacterium
CGCGAAGCGGACGCGTGGACCAGGCGCACGAGATCGCTTCGCGGCTGGGCATGCGCTTCCACTTCAACTCCGCGTTCCGGGTGGAGGAAGAGCAGTATGGCGACGCGGTGCTGACGACCCTGCCCGAGCGGCTGATCAAGGTCGGGCCCCTGCCGACCATACCGCGTGCGCGGTTGGAGCGGCGCGGGGCGCTGTGGATCGCGGTGGAGGTGGACGGCGTCGAGCTGCAGGTGATCAACACCCACCTCGGCCTCGTGCCGATGGAGCAGCGGGTGCAGGCGTCCCGCCGGATGAACTGGGAAAACTATTCGATCCCTTCTACCGCGCCGATCCCTCGCGCACATCTGAGACCGGCGGCGTTGGTCTCGGCCTCGCGATTGTGAAGACCTGCGTCGAGGCGTGCGGCGGCGTGGTCAGCGCGGCCAATCGCGATCCGGGCGGACTCGAAATCTGTATCCGGCTTTTGCCGGCCTGAGTCCCCGTTCTTACCGTTCCGTAACATCGTCCATTCTGCTTCTCTATTGCGGTCGCATCGACTAAAGAGAGAGTCGATGGCTCGCGCGCTGAAGTACCGCCGGAGGGGACCGTATCTTGCCGTGGCGATGCTGGCCGGTCTCGGCTGCGTGCAGGCGGCCGACCCGCAGGTAAACGAGGACGTCATCGCGCGGTACGAGCAAATCCTCGAACGCGCACCGATGGAGGGGCCGTCGCTCGACAAGCTGCTGCAGATTTATCAGGAGGGCGAGGGCCTGGAGAAGCTCGACGCCCGGTGGGCGCCGCTTTCCAGTCAGCCGGGTGCGAAGGGCGCGACCTATTCGCTGCTGCGCGGGTTACTCGCCGATCGCATGGCCAAGACCGACGAGGCGCGGAAACTCCTGCAAGCCGCGACGAAAACGGCGCCGGATGATTTTCACGAATGGATGGCGCTCGGCGATTTCGAGGTGCGGCAGGGCAAGTGGACGGATGCGATTGCCGCGCTGCAAAAGGGACTGGCCACGCCGGTGACGGGCGACGATCGGCTTTCGCTTTACCGCAAGCTGGGCCAGGCGCAGGAGCGGAATCTCGACACGGCGACCGCGCTGGCCACGTGGCAGAAGATGGTGCAGGAATTTCCCAAGGACTCGTTCGCACTGGAGGAAGCAGGCACGGCGGAACTCGACGCCGAGCAATTCGACGAGGCGAAGAAGACCTTCCAAAAACTGGTCGACCTGACTGAGCCGAACAGCATGAATCGCGTGCAGGCGTTGATGCGTCTCGCGGAGGTCGATGACCGGCAAGGCAAGACCGACGACGCGGTGCATGATTACGAGGCGATCCTGCCGCTCACGGCGGAGTCGAGCTGGTTGAATCGCGAATTGCGCGCGCAGATCGAGCAGGTTTACCGGCGCCAGGATGACCTCGCAGGGTTGGTTACCTATTATCAGAAGTGGACGCAGGACAATCCGAAGGATGTCGAGGCATTGCTGCTGCTGGCCGGGACGCTGAACGAATTGGGGAAGAAGCCGGAGGCGCTCGAGGTGCTGCGCAAAGTCACCGTGCTCGCGCCGGACCGGCATGAGGTGCGCGAGCGTTTCGCGCAGGGGTTGGTCGAGGCGAAGCAATACGACGAGGCCATTACGGTGCTGACCGCGCTGACGGCTGACGACCCGACCGAGCCGCGTTACTGGGAAACGATGGGCGACGCGCTGCTGGCGAAGACGCAGCCGCCGACGCCGGAGAGCAAGAAGGCGGCACTCGATGCGTGGGCCCACATCGCACCGGCGGATACGAAGGATGTCGCCGCCGTGCTGGAGGTGGCCGATCTTTGCCGCGACCACGGGCTGAATGACGAGGCGATGGCGGGTTACCATCGCGCGCTGGCTCTGACGCCGGATGCGAACGATATCCGCGAGAAGGCGGTGAAGTTGCTGGTCGATTTGAAGCGCAACGATGAAGCATGGAAGGTGCTCGATGCAATGGTGGATGGACCTCTGGCCACCGCAGCGAACTACCTCAAGCTGGCGACGCTGGATCTGCAATTCGAGCGCAAGGATGCCGCGACGGACGCCATTGAGAAGGGGCTCGCGCTCGAACCGGGCAACTTCGATTTGCTTTCGCAACAGTGGAGTCTGCTGGCCGAGGCGCAAAAGTGGCCCGACTGCATCGCACTTTTCGACAAGCTGGTCGCGGCGGCGCCGAATGCCTATTTCGTTGATCAAATCGAGGCGCGGCAGGTGCAGGCGCTGACCTCGGCGGGGCAACTCGACGCGACGGAAAAGGCCCTGCGCGCGAAGCTGGGCGAGACGCCCGGAATGAGCGAGGGCGAACTCCGGATGCTTTTTCGCATCATGGTTCAGCAGGCGGATGCGGATGTGCCGAAGGTGATCGATGAGGCGCATCGCCGCTTCCCGCAATCGGTGAGTCTGCTTCGCATGGAGATCGACTATGACCGTCACGCCGGCAATTACGATGCCGCGATCGCGGCGCTCCAAAAGCTGATCGAGACGGAGCCGAATCAGAAGAGCGACTGGTTGACCGAGATGGTGCACGTGCGGCAGGACCAGGGAAATCTCGACGAGGCGTTGAAAGCGGCGCAACAGATCATCGATGCCTCGCCGACGAACGCGGACGGTTATCTCCTCTACGCGGAGATCGCCTTCACTGCCAACAAGGCCGATGACGCGACGGCGAAGTTGCAGGCCGCGATCAAAGTGAGCGACAAGGCCAACGAGATTCGCCAGCGGCTGGCGCGCCATTATTTGGAATCGGGGGAGGCGGGCAAGGCGCGGACGGTTTATGATGAGGCCTTCGCAGCGGCCGATAATCCGCAGGATAAGCTGGCCATCGTGCGCGCGATGACGGCGGCTTATTTTCAAGACGGGCAGATCGAGGACCTGATCAACCGCTTCAAAAAGGAGCAGAGTTCCGAGGAGGGAGGCTGGCGCTACGGGCTCTATCTCTCGGCCATCGACGAGCAGATGGAGGACTTCGGCGGGGCGCGGCGCGAGCTGGCGAAATCGCTGGCGGTGCGGCCCAACGACACGGCGCTGCTTCACTCGCTCATCGGCCTGGCGGAAAAGGAGGGCGACCTCGCGGAGCTTCTGCGCTATCGCGAGATGCTGGCCGCGGCCGACCCGAGCGCGGCGAATGAATTGGTCTTGGCCAATGAGTACGCGGCGCAGGACAAGCCGGAGGACGCGTGGCGCATTGTGCAGAAGGAGCAGGCCGACGTGGTGAAGGACCCGCTCGCGTGGAAGGATGTGCTGAACCAAATTTCCGATCCCGATTACGCGGCAAAAATCAAGGTGGTGTTGCAGGAGGCGATCCGCGCGAAGAGCGATTCCTTCGAGGGAAAATTCGCGCTCGTGCAATTTCAAATGCAGCAGGGCGACCTCGCCGGTGCGAAGACGACGTTGTGGCAAATCCTCGCCCAGCCGTTGCCCGCCGCGCCACCGGTGCAGACGTCGAATCCCAAGTCACCGGCGAACCCCATGTTCGGTTATGGCTTTTACCAAGGGCCGCTTTTCCAGCGTTCCTCGCAATCCTACGTGGCGCTGAACGAAGCGCAGCAACTCCTCGCCGCCGCGCAGAACGGCAGCAGCAGCCTGATGAAGCAACGCATGGCTTTTGGGCGGATGCGCGGCATGAGTATGTTCGGCCAAGGCGTGACCACGACACTCGACCCGCAGACGATCAAGGACCACGCGCTGATTTATCTCTCCGTCATCGCCTTGCAGGAAAAGCAGGCCGACGACTTGCTGAAGCAATTCCAGGCCAAGTTCGACGAATGGCATTGGCCGCTGAGCGAGCGCGTTATGGCCTACGCGTTGATCCAGGCGCGCGAACCGCTGCTCGCCGCGATCGAGGAGCAGGCCAAGTCGGGCACGCCGGACAAGGACCTCGACGGCTTCTGCTTCATGGCCTGCGAGTCGTTCCTGGCGCAGCCGCAAGGGCAGTCGCCGGATGAAGGCATGCGCAAGCGGGCCGAGGCTGCGCAGGGATTGCTCAGCGCGCGGTTGGCGCAGGACGCGCCGTTCAAAAGCATGGTGGCGATGATGCAGATCAACCGGCTGGCCGCCGATGCCTCACTCGAGGCGGCAGCGAAGAAAAAGGCGGCGATGGAGGATTACCTGAAGACCGTCGATCGCAAGGACCCGGAGGAACTGGTCACCGCCATCGGGCTGGCGTCGCAGGTGGGAAATGGGGACGAGATCAAGCAAGCGGTGACGGACCTCGCCGCGACGGACCGGACGAAGTGGAGCATCACCACCACGCAACAGATGGCGTTCCTGCCCATGAGCATCTTGAACCAAATGACGTCGGGCGCCAACAAGGGCGTGGCGGCGAAGGATGTGATTCCCGTCCTCTGGCAATTGATTCGCCTCAGCTATCCGGTCACGCCGCCGCAACCGGCGCTGGCATCCTTGGGCGGCGCGGGATCGGGCTTTTTCGGCGGCAGGGGATTCTATAACCAGAATGCGTTTCCGCCGCCCAACCGCTATTTCGGCCCGGACCGCATCGGCGCCATCGAACCGATGTTCCAGCAGTTGAAGGCGCGCAATCTGCTCCCCGATATGGTCGCGGCATTGGACGCCGAGGAGAAATCGCTCACCGATTGGCGCAAGGTTTACCCGCAACTTTACCGGATTTATTTCCAGTGGTGGGACGGCAAGCGCGACGAATCGATCGCGTCGGTGAAGAAATTGATCGAGCAGGATTCCTCGGACGACTTCAAGCAACTGCTCGCCGCGATGTTGACCCAGCAGCAGAAATACGACGACGCGATTCCCGTGCTCCAGTCGATCTCCGCGCGCTACGGGCCGGACTACATCCACACGCAAATGCAGTTGCTCCATGTCGCGCGGCTGGCGAAGAACAACGACGCCGGCCAGGCGGCGGGCCTGCGCCTCATTGCGCTGCGCCTGCCCCAGCAGGAGCAGATGCAGATTCTCGACGACCTGCGCAACGTCGGCCTCAAAGAAAAGGCCGACGCGATCATGGCGCAACAAAACAATCGCGGGCCGAACGCAGCTTTCGCCCAGGCAACGCAGGTCGGCCAGCAACTTGGGCAATCGCTCAACGCCGCCGTGACCAAGGGTGACGACACGCTGGCGCTCGACCTCGCGCACCAGATTCTCAATCGCGATCCGCTCGCCACGCAGCCCTATGGCAACGAGAGCTACCTGCGGGTCGAGGCGCTGAAGGCGCTGAAGAAAATGGGGAAGCTCGACGACTATGCCCAAGACCTCGTGAAGCAACTGCAGGCCGCGCCCGATTCGGTGAAGCTCAACTGGCTCGCGGCGGAGGCCTACCAAAACAGCGACAGCCGGGTGGAGAAAACGGTGGGCCTGGGCCCGCTGCCGCAGTGGTTAAAACTGACGCGAAAAGGCAGCAAGTGGGAAGGTTTCTATTCAATGGACGGCGTGAATTGGATTTCCGACGGTGCCAGGACTTTATCCACGCCGGAGCAGGTGAACC
>CAZZWT010000223.1:0-5453 GCA_964657775.1 uncultured Candidatus Methylacidiphilales bacterium
GATCCCGCGATGCATCAGGCACCCGCCAGCGCGGATACCGATGGAACGCATCAGGTGGATATCAACTCCATCCTGCACTAAGTTGGAGGATGAAAATCGCGTTGGCTGTTATGAGCGTATGGCTTCTTCTCGGCACGGTCGCGGAGGCAGATATCATCCACGTGACCAGTCCTGACCACGGCCAAACCTTCGCCTATGGCATGGAACAGCAGCGCGCCTGGGGCGAGCGTGGCTCCGACCGGCATCTCATCCTTTACCTGAACTACACGAACGACCCCTACGTGGACCGTAACAATCCGCGCGAATACGACAACTTTACTTTTTCCTTCCCCACCATTACCCGCACCGCAACCGGTCACACATTCGTTTATCGCACGCCGAAGGGACGCCTTATTCCTGTGGCCGACAAGCATCCCAGCTTTCTCGGTATCGACCAGATACGGCTGCTGCCGAACACGGTACTTATCGTGCGGAAGCCGCACGGCTTCGTGACGGTGATTCTTCAGATCGAAGGGTAGCCGGCTCCCGGTGCTACGGAATCACGTAGGCTTGGTTTACCAGCCACATGTTGTCGTTGTACTCGCTGGCCTTGAGATGGCGCATGCTGCCATCGGCAAAGACGTAATTGGAGCCGCCGAAATAAGCCGTCTTGTTCAAGACGTTGTTCTGGTCGCCGTCGTTGACGTCCAGGTAGAAATTATTTCCGCCGGGAATTTGCTCGCCCAGCAGGATCAGGCTCGCCGAGGAGGGCACATTGAACAGGCTGACTTGGTAATCGGGATCGGCATGCGCGCCGAGGTCATTGAATCCATTGAAAATGAACGAACTGTTGTTCACGGTGTCCGAAACGATTTGGGTGAGGGGTACCGCCATGGCCACCTTGTCACCGGGATCCACAAAAATCCGCGCGTCGTTGCCGACATAAGGCAGCAGCAACGAAGGCCACCTTGGCCCGGTCGTCACCCGGCCGGGCACGAGACCTTGATTGTCATACGCATAAGAAAGGAAAGCGATGCCCAGCCCGTGCATGTTCGAGGCGCAGGCGCTAGCGTGGGCGTGTGCGACGGCCGAATCATAGGTCGGTACCGCCAAGGCCGCAAGCAGCGCCACGACACCGATGACGACGAGCAGCTCGACCAGGGTGAAACCCTCACGTTTTCGGCAAATGCGCATCTCTATTGGGAAACCTTTCGGATCGAAAATGGTTGCGGAGGAAAACAGGGTTCAAGTGAGTCGTATTGACTCGCGGATCTTTGGCCTAAATTACTCAGAAGAGACATAATGACTCGTTAGTAGGATGTATCGAAGTTTGCTTAAAATATTGATTATAGGTGTGTTAGGCTGATTTTATGCTCCGGCATGATGCTTGCATCTTGGTGTGAAAAGAAAGGATAAACTATGAAACTCATACGCTATCAAACCTCTCCCTTATTCACGCCTTCTCATTACCCCACGCTCCGCGATGAAATGGACCGTCTCTTCGACGTTGCCTTTCCGGCGCTGAGCTCGCTGCATCGCATTAATGATTGGCAGGGTGCATTTCCTGTCGATCTTTACCAGGACAAGACTGGCGTCACCGTCCGCGCCGAGGTGCCAGGATTCCGCAAGGAAGACATCGCGGTCGAAGTGGAAAACGACGTGCTCACGGTGACGGCGTACCAGAAAACCGAAACGAAGTCGGACCAAAAGGAAAACGCGAAGGATGCCACGCAGGAACGCCGTTTCAGCCGCGCGATCGCGCTGCCGGAGAACCTCGACTTGAACAAAATCCACGCCGTCTATGAAAACGGTGTGCTCACCGTCACGCTGCCGAAGCATGAGGAAGTGAAGCCGCGGCAAATCGCGGTCGACGTGAAATAACCCACCACGAAAGGACCTAGAATATGACAACGTATACGCAAGATCACCGGACCGAAACCGAACCCCGCCGCACCGTGTCGCCCCGCTACACCGTGCAGGAAAACGCTGACGCCTTCGTCGTGACGGCCTACGTGCCGGGAGTCGATCGCAAGTCGTTGGAGACCCAGGTCGATGGCGAGAACCTGACGGTCTCGGCTCGCCGCACGTGGACTCCGCCGGAAGGTGCAACCGCCGTTTATCGCGAGATTCCGGCGGCCGATTATCGGCTCGTGCTCGAACTCGACCGTCGCATCAACCGCGAGGCCATCGGTGCGGAGCTGACTCAGGGAGTATTGACCTTGACGCTGCCGAAGGCGGAAGCGGTCAAACCGCGCCGGATTGAAATCAAGGGCTAAGCGCCCATGGCTGAGACTGATTGAGTTGGGTTGGTAAGTTAGCAGAGGGCCGTCGCATGAGGATACTCGTGCGACGGTTTTCTTTTGCCCCCGAGATGTGATCAAAGAACAAAAGTTGACTGTTGTTATCATAATGTTTACAGTCGAAATATGAACGATTTCCATCCTGTCTGGCCCCAAATGACGAACTCGGTCCAACTTTCGATGCGACCAGCGGCACTGCTTTCCCACGTTACCAAGCCATCTCAGCTCATAATACTTAATCTCACCTGGTCTCGCTTGGTCTCGAGATGTCTCAGGTGGATGACCGGTGCCCAACACCCGACCTGTCCGACAAGGCTTGCGTTACAGGATTAAGGTTCCTTCCGCACGCATTCCCCTCTACCCTACAATCCGGACTTTTATGACTTGGGCCACTCGCATCACCATTCTCCGGCTCATCCTGGTTCCTGTTTTCGTTGTGTTCATCATCACGTATAACGACAGCGATCACCGGGAGGAGGCCTGGCGCTACGCCGCCATTGGCGTGTTCGTGGTCGCGGCCGTTTCGGATGCCATCGACGGCTACCTGGCGCGGCATTGGAACCAGAGCAGCGCACTCGGGGCCCTGCTCGATCCCATCGCCGATAAGCTCCTCCTCTTCGCCGCGCTCGTCACCCTCAGCCTCATCCCGATCGGCGGCCACCTGCGTCCGTTTCCGATTTGGTTTCCCGCCATCATCATCAGCCGCGATGCGCTGCTGCTCGGCGGCTACAGCGTGCTGCGCCATTTTCATGTACCGGTGGATGTCCACCCGCATTGGACCGGCAAGGCCAGTACCTTTTTCACCCTGCTCGCCATTGGCGCCGTTTTGTTTAAGCTCGGTGATGTCCCCGTCGAGATCCTCTGCGCCGCCGGTGCCGGTTTCGCGCTCATCTGCACGATTATCTATGTGCAGCAGGGACTCAGCCTTCTCACGCATAGCGGCCACACCGTCGCGCAATCTCCCAAGAAATAGAAAGTCATATATGGAACATACCGTCGCGATTGTCGGCCGCCCCAACGTCGGCAAATCTGCTCTCTTCAACTGCCTGGCTGGGCGTGATATCTCGCTCGTCTTTGACCGGCCCGGCACCACGCGCGACCGCATGGTGACCACCGCCCGCTGGAACAAGCACCGCTGCACGCTCATCGATACGGGCGGCATCGGCGTCGAGGACGCGCAGGGCTTCGGCGATGAAATCGCGCGCGAGGTGGAAATTGCCCTGGCCTCAGCCACGGAGATCATCTTCGTCGTCGATGCGCGCGAGGGCTTGACGCCGCTCGATCTGACCGTGGCGCGCCTTTTGCGCAAAAGTCACTGCCCCGTTTTTGTCGCGGCGAACAAAGTCGATGGCGACAAGCAGGTAAACCTCGAGACCGATTTCCAGCGGCTTGGCTTTAAGGGGGTCATCCCCGTTTCCGCCGCGCACCGGCGGGGGCTTGATGATCTCAAGGATGCCGTCGCCGCCGATTGGGGCGAAGCGGCGCCGCGCGAGGAGCAGCCGGTCAAGCCCGCGCGTGCGACCCGCCTCGCCATCGTCGGCCGACCTAATGTGGGCAAATCGTCGCTGATCAATGCGCTCATCCACGCGCCGCGCGCCATCGTCAGCGAGGTGGCCGGTACGACGCGCGATGCGGTCGATATCGCCTACGAGTGGAAAGGCGAGCCCTTCCTTTTCATCGACACCGCCGGCATGCGGCAGGAACGCCGCGTGGCCGATGCGCTGGAGCGCGCCATGACGGGCCGCACCGCGCACGCCATCAACCGCGCGGACGTCTGCATCCTCGTCATCGATGCCACAACCGGCGTCACCATGCAGGACAAGAAAATCGCGGGGCTCATCCAGGACGCCTACGCGCCGTGCATGATCGTGGTCAACAAGTGGGACATCGCGCGCGAGCAGGGCGACGCGACCAAGGCGAAGGAACGCGAGTACTATGAGCAGGTGCAGAACGACATGTTCTTCCTTTCCTATGCGCCGGTGCTTTTCCTCAGTGCGAAATCGGGCGAGCGCATTGATGGCCTGCTCAAGACCTGCGCCTCGATTGCGAAGAACCGCACGTACCGTTTTCAGACCGGGCCGCTCAATCGCGTCATCAGTCGCGCGATGGAAAAGTACGCGCCGCCGCTGGTCAATGGGCGCCGCTTCAAGGTGCTCTACGCCGCGCAGATGGCGGCGAAGGACGGCACGCGCGAAATCCCCACGTTACAGCTGTTCGTCAACGCGCCCGGCCTGCTGACGCCCGCCTACCAGCGTTACCTCGACTTGCAGATTCGCGATGCGTTCGACCTGCGCGGCTGTCCGCTGAAACTCGTCCTGCGCGGCCGCACGACGGAGGCGCGCGAGAAAACGCGTTCGCAACTGAAGCATAATCCTCCGCACCAACCTCCACCGCAACGCCGCGCTCCAAAAAAGGGCTCGCCCAAGGATGCCCGCACGCGTCGCCGCGAGACGGCTTAAGGGGAAATTGGACGGAACAACGCTTACCTTCTGGTTCCTAAATCTCCTTCGGTGCCGCGCGAATGCCGGTATTCTGCGCATGCGTCAATGCGACCGCCAGAGCATCGGCCGCATCTGGCGGCGGATTTTCTGTCAGCCCCAACATGGCGCGGATCATAAAACCGACCTGGCCTTTCTGCGCGCCACCGCGACCCGTCGCCGCGGATTTCACCCGGCGCGGCGCATATTCGTGGATCGGCAGACCGGCCTCGGCCAGCGCGAGAATCGCCGCCCCGCGCGCTGAGCCCAAGGTGATCGCCGTCTGATAATTCTGGAGATAGATGATGCCCTCCACCGCGGCAGCATCCGGCTTGAATTCCTGCAGCAGATCGGTCACACGCTGATGGATCGCGACGAGGCAGCGCGAGGGCAGGATCTTGTCCGGATTCTTGATGACGCCATAGGCCAGCGCCCGCGTCGACCGGCCCTCGACCTGGATGATGCCGTAACCCGTGCTTCGCAGTGAAGGGTCGAGGCCGAAGATGATGGGCATGAAATCAGGTTCGGTCGGAGGCCGACCACCGGGAATTAATGGCGGAAGTGGCGCTGGCCGGTGAAGATCATCGCGATGTTGCGCTCGTCGGCGGCGGCGATGACCGCGGGATCTTTGACGCTGCCGCCGGGTTGGATGGCAGCGGTCGCGCCCGCTTCGGCGGCGGCGATGAGGCCGTCAGGG
>CAZZWT010000224.1:0-5442 GCA_964657775.1 uncultured Candidatus Methylacidiphilales bacterium
ATAACGCGACTTTTTTGCAATCGAGTACTTGGGCGTCCCGGACGGGACGCTTCCGGCGCAGGGCCTGCGCCGGCTACCTTTTCATGCGTTACCGCGTATTCGCCGGCAGCGGTGGCATCGCGTTGGCGTCGTTCACATCCACATCGGGCTTGAGGCGGAGAACCTTGTTCGAGTTCAGGATCGCATCCTCCGTCGGTGGGACCACGGTCGGGCCGCCCCAAAACACGCGCCAGGGTTTCGCGGCCAGCGTCGCGGTCAACGCCTTCGCGTTCGTGCTCACGACCTTCAGGTTTTCCGAGGAGACGCGCAGGCTGTCCAGCATCTCGTTCAGGCGCGCGCGGGCCTCCGGGGTGTTGAAGTTGGCGACCAGGCTATTGCCGTTGACTAGGAAGGTGTCCGCGTGGGTGATCAGCGGCGGGAGCGAGGTCGACAGCTTCTCGCTCAGCGTATCGAGCCGGTCCATGGTCGGCCCCAACTTCGTGATGATCGGCTGAAGTTGCGACACGAGTTGCTTCGCCTGCATCAGCGCATCGCCCGCGGGCTGGATCAGGTCGGACAAGTCATACGGCATCGAGCCCTGCACCAGCGCGCCGTCGGCCAGCGCGGGCGCGTCGTGATTTGGCCCGGGCGTCAGCAACACATACTTCGGCGAAATGCCGAAGCCGTCCTGCTTGATCGTGGCGGTCACGTCGTTGCCCAGCTCCAGCGTGTTGTCGATGTCGCAGATGACCTGCACGCAATTGTACTGGCCGTTGGCGGGATCCTTCGTCTCCTCCGAGCGCGGGATCAGCGTGATCGCCTTCACCCGGCCTGCGTGCGCCCCGGCGAATTTCACCTCGGCGTTCGGCCCGATGCCGGTCGCGTTTGGGAAGTTGATCGTGATCTGGTAGCCGTGCTTGCCGAACGACCATTTGCCGATGGCGAAGCTGAGCGCGGCGCACATCAGCAGCGCGGCGACCACCGTGCAGATGGCGATGAATTTGTTGCTTGTGGATTCTTTCATGGCGGTGTCCTCGTTCTTTGGGCTAGGGCCCGATCAGGCGTTTAAAGTAGTCATTCTGCGAAAGCTTGAACGGAATTGGCCCATCGGCGTGTCCGTTGATGAATTGCTGCAGGTAAGGGTCCGGGTTGTTCTTGATTTCCTCCGGCGTACCGGAAGCAAGGACCTTGCCCTCGAAAAGGAAAATCATCTGCGTGGCGATGCGGAACGCGCTCGTCATGTCGTGGGTCACCACCACGGCGGAGAGGCCCAGCTTCTTGGTCAGGTCCACGGTCAGCGTGTCGATCACCGCCGTCATCACCGGGTCGAGACCCGCCGTCGGTTCGTCGCAGAAGAGCAGGTCGGGATCGAGCGCCAGCGCGCGCGCCATGCCGACGCGCTTCTTCATGCCGCCGGAAATCTGCGCGGGCTTCAGGTGCTCGAAGCCGGTCAGGCCGACCAGCTCCAGCTTCAGCTTCACCACCAGGTCGGCGATGTGGGGCGCGACGTCGCTCGATTCCAAAATCGGCAGCGCCACGTTCTCGCCCACGGTCAGCGAGTTGAACAGCGCACCGGTCTGGAAGAGCATGCCGAAGCGTTTCCGCATCTTGGCCATGCCCTCGTCGTCCAGCTTCGTCATCTCCGTGCCGTGGATGTAAATCTCGCCCGAGTCGGGTTTCAGTGAGCCAATGATGTGGCGCAACAGTGTGCTCTTGCCGCAGCCGGAGCCGCCCATGATGATCAGGATTTCGCCATGCTTCAGCTTGAAGGAAATGTTGTCCATGACCTTGCGCGGGCCGAAGCTGCGGGTCAGGTTGCGCACTTCCAGTGCGTAGGGCGATTTGGTCGTCTCGCTCATAAGATAAAATAGACGATGGCGGTGAGGAGCGCGTCCATGGCCAGCATGGAGGTAAGCGACGTCACGACCGATTTCGTCGTCGCCTTGCCCACGCCTTCCGCGCCGCCCTCGACCTGGATTCCGTAATAGCAGCCGACCGTGCCGACCACGCTGCCAAAAATGACCGCCTTGAGCAAGCCGGTGTAGAGGTCCTTCTGCTCCACCGCGTCGATGGAGTTCTGGACGTAAAAGTAGGGATTGAGATGCAGGCTGGTGACGCTAATCAGCCAGCCGGCGAAGAGGCCGACGCCCTCGCCCAGTACGGTCAGCACCGGCATCATGATGATCATGGCCAGGAGGCGCGGCACAACCAGGAACTTCACCGGGTCGATGCCCATGACGTTGAGGGCCTCGATTTCCTCCGCCACTTTCATCGTGCCGAGTTCCGCCGTAATGGCCGAGCCGGACCGGCCAATGACGATGACCGCCGTAATGAGCGGGCCGATCTCGCGCAGGATGGAGAAGGCGACGAGGTTGGCGACGAGCTCGGTCGAGCCGAGTTTCTCGAACTGGCCCGCGCCCTGGATGGCAAGCACGATACCGAGCAGGAAATTCGCCAGCGCCACGGTGGGCATCGAGGCGACGCCGATCGAGACCATCTGGTCAAAGAGCGCGGAGACTTTCCAGCCGCGCCCACCCGCGAGCGGGGCAAATATGGCGGCGAAGGCCCGGAGGGACAGTTGCGCGTAGGCCTTCAGCATGGTCGTGCGCCCCCGATTCCGCTGTTAAGCCTTGAGCGCCGCGAGGGCGGTCGGAATGTCGGGGTGGAGGGAGAAAATCTGCTCGAGGCGGACGATTTCGAAAACGTTCTTCACGCGCGGGCTCAGGCACGCAAGGGCGAGCTTACCCTTGTAGGACTGGACGCCCTGGTAATACTCAATCAGCGTGGCCAGGCCGGAGGAATCAATGTAGTTGACGCCGGTGAAATCGAGCAGGAGCGCCGGCACTTTCTTGGCCGATTTGGGCTTCAAAAATTCACGCAGTTTCGGCGAGCTTTCCAGATCGACATCGCCAGTAATCGACACGACCGGAATGTCTTGTTCGGTACGTTCGGTAATTTGCATCAGGATAGAGGTAACAAGCTTTGAGCGTGAAGAAAGCCTTTTTTCGTTTATTCAACGAATTAGACCTCTTTTAGGCTCGAAATAGTTAGATGGGGGTTGGATTTGGGACTGTTTTGACGAAACGATACGCGCGAGCGAGCTGGGCGGATGCCTCGCGCGACGACCTTAAGGACAACGTAGTCCCGGGGCATCGGGCTTTCAAAGAACAGCGGGCGCCGTCCAAATAGAGACGGGCCAGCGTAAGAAAATTGAAGCGGATCGGATACGGTTCATCTCACTAAAACCGCGAGCTGCCGGAGCGGGCAAACCCGCCGCGGTGGGAGCCACCGCCCTGGCGCTGGCCGCTGCCTTGGCGGCTGTCCGAACCGGACGAACTGCGACCGCCGCGGAACCCGCCGCTGCGTTGCGGGGGGCGATGCGTGCGATCGATGCCGGAACCGAGATGCTGCTTCGGCTCGCGCGTTTCCTCGTGGGCCGCGTTGACGAAGGGGTGATCCTTCACCACCGGAATCGGTTTGCGGATGAGGCGCTCGACGTTGCGGAGGAGATTGCGCTCCGACGTATCGCAGAAGGCGATGGCGATGCCGTCCATGCCCGCGCGGGCCGTGCGGCCGATGCGGTGGACGTAGGACTCGGGTTCCTCAGGCAGATCGTAATTCACGACGAGGCCGATGCCTTTGACATCAATGCCACGCGCGGCGATATCGGTCGCGACCAGCACGCGGCTGCGGCCGGCGCGGAAGTTGGCCAGCGCGCGCTCGCGGGCGGCTTGGGACTTGTTGCCGTGAATCGCTTCGGCCTTGAGGTCGCTCTTGGCGAGTTGATCGACGAGCTTGTTCGCCATGTGCTTCATGCGCACGAAAACGAGCACGAGGCCTTCCGGATGCTGGCTGAGGAAGTGGACGAGGAGGCGAACCTTGTCGCCACGATTCACAAACGCGACATGCTGTTGGATGCGCTCGGCCGTCGAGGAGACGGGCGTTACTTCCACGCGCGCGGCGTTATGGACGATGGTCGCGGCCAGGTCCTGGATCGCGGGCGGCATGGTGGCGGAGAAGAGGAGCGACTGGCGCTTGGGCGGCAGCTTGGTGATGATGCGCTTGATCTCGTGCACGAAGCCGAGGTCGAGCATGCGGTCGGCTTCGTCGAGGACGAAGACTTCCACTTTATCGAGGATGACGGCGCGCTGGCGCTCGAGATCCTGCAGGCGTCCAGGCGTGGCAATGAGGATGTCCACACCATGCGAGAGGGCGCGAATCTGGGGCGAGATGTTGACGCCGCCAAAGACGACGGCCGAGCTGAGCTTCATGAATTTGCCGTAGGAGGCGAAGCTCTGCTGAATCTGCGCGGCGAGCTCGCGCGTGGGCGCGAGGACGAGGACGCGAGGACGCTTCGGCGTGGTGGGCGCGGGATGCGCGGCGAGGCGGTGCAGGATGGGCAGCGCGAAGGCGGCCGTCTTGCCGGTTCCGGTTTGCGCCACGCCGATCAGGTCGCGGCCTTGGAGGAGGTACGGGATCGCCTTGGCCTGGATGGGCGAGGGGATGGTGTAGTTCTTTTCCGTGAGGGCGTGCTGCAGCGGTTCAGCCAGGTGAAGCTGGGCGAAGGTGATGGAGGTCGCGTCGGCCGCGATGGCGGAGGTGATAAGTTCCGGCGTGGTCGCATGCGCGGTCTCGACCGATCGGGTCGGAGCGGGCGCGCTGGTTGTGGCGGTGTTGTGATTATGAGTATGCATAGCTGTTCTGTCTAAAAATTGGGGCGCGAACGGAGGCGATATAAATCGCCAACGCGAGGCCGCAATCGAATAAGTCGATGAGATGTTATGGCCCTGAACGATCTCTCATCGAAAGACAACTAGGGGGCGATTTGGGCCGAAGGGCCGCTAAAAATCGGAGAGCGTGTGCTCACTGAACCGCTGTTATAGTACCCGGATTGGGGGAAGGTGCAAGGGGAATGTTTTAGGAGCTTTCGCTTTTGTAATGCTTCCTCTGTCATCATTAGCTTCTAACAAAGGCATAGGCCATCCGCATACCAAGAGCCGTACCGGCCAGTTGGCAAACTAAAGTCCAGATGGGATTTGGACCTCCGCCAATCGCAAAAGCGAAATCAACTAGAAGAGTGCCTATGACACAAATGGCTCCGAAAAAGAGAACGGCGTTTCTATGATTCGCCTGGCTCGATGGAGGCAGAAAAAGGAGAAAGATTCCAAGGGCGGCAATAGAATCGAAAAAGCACACCAGAGCTGTGAACCAGTTAAATCCATATGCACCAACGTTAGACTCCATTGGGGGGACGAAAAGGCTGCAAAGCCAGGGAAAAAACAACCAAGCCGCGGCCCCGGCAGGATAAGCCAATATCCATCGCACAGTATTCATCATTTTATCATTACAGCAAATCGTTTGTTGTCAAACGACTTTTCTCCTCGTCCCAAAGGTGCACTGCCGCTCCCACTCGGCGGCTGGCGCAATCGCGGGCTGCGTGAAGTTACAAGGTAGCCGGCGCAG
>CAZZWT010000225.1:0-5413 GCA_964657775.1 uncultured Candidatus Methylacidiphilales bacterium
CGCTCCGGCGCAGGGGCCTGCGCCGGCTACCTTTCTAGGCGGATGCCGTCTCTTTCATCGCCGCATTCCAGAGCCGCGCATACACACCCTTGCGCGCCAGCAACTCCGGCCCGGTGCCGGACTCGACGACGCGGCCTTCTTCCAGCACGTGGATGCAATCGACATGGTGAATCGTGCTCAACCGATGCGTCACGATGAGCGTCGTGTATTTGCGCATGAGGACCTTGAGCGTGTCCATGATCTCCGCCTCGGTCTCGAGATCGAGTGCGCTGGTGGGTTCATCGAGCAAGAGGATTGGCGCGTTTTTGAGGAACGCGCGCGCGAGGCCGATGCGCTGCTTCTGCCCGCCGCTGAGCCGCACGCCGCGCTCGCCGACCTGCGTCTCGTAGCCGTTCGGTAATTTCGAGATAAACACGTGCGCCTGCGCCGCCTCCGCCGCGGCCTGGATTTCCGCGCGCGTGGCCTCAGGCCTTCCGTAGGCGATGTTCTCCAGCACCGTGCCGCTGAGGAGCAGCGTGTCCTGCAACACCACGGAGATATTTCCCCTAAGCGACTTCTTGGTCGCCGCGCGGATATCGCCGCCATCGATCAACACGCGGCCGGAATTGGGATCGTAAAAACGCGGCACGAGCGAGAGCAGCGTGGTCTTCCCCGCACCCGTGCCGCCGACCAGCGCGACCGTCTGGCCCGGTTGGATGCTAAGCGAAATGCCGCGCAAAATCGGATGCTCCGCATCGTAGGCAAACGCTACGTTCTCAAAGGAAATCTCGCCGCGTGCGCGCGGGATCGGCTTCGCGCCCGGCGTCTCCGGCACGGTGTCCTCCGCGTCGAGAATCTCGAACACGCGCTGCATGCCCGCCGCCGCGCCTTCGAGCGCCCACGCGGTGTAGCTGAGTTGCTCCAGCGGCTGGTAAAGCATCGTCACGTAGGCGAGGAAAAGCGTGAGCTGGCCGACCGTCAGCCGGTGATCGAGGATGTGCAGCGTCGCCACATACAGCACGACGGAGAGCCCAAGCGCCATGACGCAGGAGATGGCCAGCGACGAGATCGCGTTGGTGATGGTGAGGCTCAGGTTCGCCGCGTAGCTTTGCCGCGCCTCGCGCTCGAATTCGCGCACCTCGAATTCCTCTTGCCCGAAGGCGTGGACGATGCGGATGCTGGTCAGGCCCTCGCTGGCGCGGGCGAGGACGTCGCTCTCCTCCTGCTGCAGGGTCGTCGTCTGCCGCCGCACGCGCGCGGAGAAAAAGTAGATGGTCATCCACAGCAGCGGCAGGATCAGCAGCGACACGCCCGCGAGCACAGGGTCCATCGCGAACATGTAGAGGAACGTGGTCAGCAGCGTAATGACCGAGCCGAAGATGGTGTCGAATCCGCGATTGTAAAACGTCTGCACCGCCTGCGAATCGTAGGCGACGCGGAAGGTCGAGTCGCCGCTGCGCCGCCGGTCGTGAAAATGGAGCGGTAGGTATTGCAGATACGAATAAAGCTGCGTCCGCAATTGCAGCAGCGCCTTCAGCCCGATCTCAATCGAAACGTAATTGCGCCAAAACGCGAGCAGCCCCGCCAGCAGGTAAATCACCACCATGGCCACCGCCGCAAAAAGCGCCGCCTGCCCCGGCGTCATCGTCAGGGACAATCCCAACGTCGGCCACTGCACTTCCCCGCCCGGCCCGACCGTGACAACATGATCGATGACCCACTGCACCGGCCAATACTTCAACAGCGAAAAATTAACGCCAATGACCAGTAGGATCAGGCTCCAGCAAATCGTGCCCAAGTAGGGGCGGTAGTAGCCGATGACGCGGCGGTAGAGATTCACAACGAATACTCCCGCTCGACCCGCGCGATGCGCACCGTGAAATTCGCGTACCACTTCTCGCGCCCGCCCTTCTGCGCACCGAGATGCTCCACGTTCTGCTTCCAGCGCGAGATCGACTCGAGGTCCTTCCAGTACGAAACGGTGACGCCGAGCCCATCCGCGCCACGCACGCTTTCGATCCCGAGATAGCCGGGTTGCTCCGCTGCCAACTCCTCCATGCGCCGAGCCATCGCGCCGTAGCCTTGGTCGCCTTCCGTGCGGAGCGAGGAAAAGATCACCGCGTAATAAGGCGGCTCAGGCGTGCTTGCGAGTTGCATAGCTAATAAATGTAGCGGCGGTCTATGACCGTCGCACGATAAAATCGGATGGCCCGAGCAAGGGCGTACCTGCAAAAAAAAAGTTGGACCTGAAGATGGGCTAAGCGGGGCCATCAACCAGGGGCCAAACGTTGAGAACATCGGCCAGCACTTCATGGAATTCCGGCGGCTGGTAACGGCGTTGGCGTCTCATGCCCTTAACTTCTGCCTCAGCTTTTGTCTTCCTCATGATAGGCATTCCATCTCGCATTTCGTGTATCGTGTAAATATTATCGATGACGTCCGGTGGCGTATAATAAGGTTCACCATAAGATTCCTCCTTATTCTCGAACGGGAACCGCCCAATAAACCGCATCGGAGTTGGGTCGCAATCGTAACACCATAGGTCGAAAAATTTTTCGGCCCGCACGGTTGGAAGACTTTCGGGAGCTAGAGGCGATCTTGAAAAGAATGGGAGAAACCCGTCGCAAAGAAAATATCTGCGCACATAGCACCACAGTCCCTCTTGCAACTGAACAGCGACTACCGACCCACGGTTTTCTACCGGGCCGAATTTATAGAAGGGCGATTTTTTGCGCGGCATGGAGGATAAGATGCGATTATTTGTACTTCTGGAGATCTTTTTAGAATCAAAATGATTGAACGCTCCTGTAATGAAAGGAGTTTCCATGATCGATCTACTTTCGCATGAAAGAGAACGTTTCGTTTTCGCATCAGCCTGACCTTGAGGCAAGCTCAGGCTCACTGCATTTTAGTTAGCGACGGTCATAGACCGCCGCTACAGTAGGGAATTATGGACGACTTGTTTGGTTCTGCCACCGCTGCCGGAGAAACTGCGCCTGGCGCCAGTTCCCCTCTGGCCGCGCGCTTCCGTCCCCGCACGCTGGAGGAGTATATCGGCCAGTCGCACCTGCTCGCGCCGGGGAAGCCGTTGCGGCGGTTGATTGAGGCGGACCGGCTTTCGTCGGTGATTCTCTTCGGCCCGCCCGGCGTGGGGAAGACGTCGCTGGCGGAGGTGATTGCACGTCGAACGGGAGAGGTCCGCGTCAGCTTCATCCAAGCCGAAGGCTTGGCACAATCCTAGCCGAAGGCGCTGCGGTGAGGGTTACAGCGAATACTCCCGCTCGACCCGCGCGATCCGCACCGTGAAATGCGCGTACCATTTCTCGCGCCCGCCCTTCTGCGCACCGCGATGCTCCATGTTCTGCTTCCAGCGCGCGATCGATTCAAGATCCTTCCAATACGAAACGGTGACGCCGAGACCGTCTGCACCGCGCACGCTTTCGATCCCGAGATAGCCGGGCTGTTCCGCCGCCAGTTCCTCCATGCGCCGGGCCATGGCGCCGTAGCCGTGATCGCCCTCCGTGCGGAGCGAAGAAAAAATCACGGCGTAATAAGGTGGCTCAGGCGTGCAGGCGAGTTGCATAGCTAATAAATGGAGCTGCGGTCGATGACGGTCCCACTTTAGCCTCGCGCCACCTCACGAAGCAATCCGGCATCATGGTAGAAGGGAAGCGTCCAACGTCTGACAGCCCCGCGTCGGTTCATCTAAGGATGCGACCGATTGACATTCCCGCTGCTATTCCGTTTTGCGGCCTTCCAGTCTTAACTTGCCATCGCCTAAATCAATAGACTTTTTTCTGGATAGCGCTTTCCCGTAGTTCTGGCGAAAAAATAGCAGTTAACTCAGAAAGACATTTCAGTCTTAAAGTTCTTTTTATTAGGTAGTTAAGAACACAGCAGAAACAGGAAGGAGGTGCGATGCCAAAACGTGACATTAAATCTATAGACATTATCGTGTTACTGGATTTTAATGTGGCACCGGTCGGGATTAACACCGATCAGAACGTCAGCTAACAAACCCAAAACAACCCAATGAAAATTAAAAAAACACTCAGTCTCAGCTTCGCCGCTGCGCTTGCCCTTGGCGGCTCGGCTTCGGCGCAGTCTGTCATCCACGTCACTGGTTCAACCACATTTCGCACGCCCGCGACGGCTGCTATCATCGATTATCTTTCCAATGGCGGGGCCAACACCGTTTATGCTGGGTACACGGGAAGCTCGCTTCTCGGCTCCGGCGCAGCCATCCTGGCCAACGGCACTATCGGCTCCGGCGGCACGGCCACCGTCATTATCGAAACCTACTGGTCTGGCTCAGTCGCCGGCGTGGTTGACCTCGTTGCTGCTAATAACACGGGGGCCTATCTCGATCCGTCCTCGATCGGCACAGCGAATATTAATGCTGTCAATACGCTGACCAACGCAGCGACCGTTGGTGATGAAACGGACAATAACCATGTTTTCGGCGGGGGCGTTGTACTGAGCTCCCCGGGTACGGTGACCTCGGCTCCCGATCTGGCGTTCTCAGATGTTCACAAGGCAACCGCTGCGAAAGAGATCGCCACCGCGACTTTGTCGGCCCCGATTGGTTCCTTGACCACGATCGCTGCGCTAGCCAATGCGATCGGGGGTTCGACTGTCGTGGACTCGGGTGATCCTAACTATCCGGCCGGTTCAGGTGGAAAAAACGCTTTCGGGGACGGTTTCCTGGGCGTTTCTGCTTTTGAATTCTTGGAAGGTAAGGGTGCCTTGGCGGCAACCGGCATAACCAACATCACGACGCAGGCGGCGAATACTCTCTTCGCTCAGGGTGTCGTGGAGCAGTCGCTGTTGACGGGTACGAACACCGCAGCGGACGTTACGAACAAATTGTATGCAACAGGGCGCAACGAAGATTCCAGTGCGCGTCTTGTGACATTCTCAGAAATTAATTTTGGCGTGACGGCGTCCCCGAAGCAGTATCAGTCAAACTTCACCCTGTTCCCGGCAAATACCGCGATCAACACGGAGCCCAATATCAAGTGGCCTCAGGCCGGTCATTCCGGTTACTCGACGGGACCCACCCTTACGACGGCACTCTTGGTGCCCGAGACTGCTCCGAACTTCCTGTTCGGGGGTTATTTAGGAATCACGGATGCAACGACTGCGGTAAGCGGCGGGGCCACAGCCCTCAGCTACAACGGCGTGCCCTTCTCGGTGCCTGCTGTTCAAAACGGTCTGTACACCCTTTGGGGATACTCGCACGCATACCATCTGAGCAACCTTGCGGGTTCGACTCTGACGGCTGTGAATGCGATTGCCGACCTGATCCACAACTACCATGCGGATATCGCGGGCAACGGGAAACATAATTCCCTTGAGACGCCGCCGTACACGGATCCGTCCGCCGGTATTCTCTACGACGGGAACTTCAATGTTAATCGTCCCGTTCAGCCTG
>CAZZWT010000226.1:0-5391 GCA_964657775.1 uncultured Candidatus Methylacidiphilales bacterium
GTCACTAAAAACGGTTCTATTTAACTCGCGTCCCAAGGCGTCCCGAAGACGGGACGCTCCGGCGCAAGGGCCTGCGCCGGCTACCTCTCTAATCAAAGACTTCACTTTGGTTTCCGATCAGAATCCCCCGCGATACACCTCATGCAATTGCGGCGCGGCGGCGAGCGCGGCAGGCGTGATCATGACGCGGCCGAGCGGGAGGCGACCGCTCTGCTCGGCCAGAATGAAGTGCTCGTAGGGTTTCCAATCGAGATCGCCGAGTTTCTGTAGCGTGCCCATTTTCTCACCGGACGCTTTCTCGAAGGCCTCATAAACCAAGCCCGAGCAATAGTCGCCCTGGTTCTTCGACATGTCGTATTCGAAATCGTAAGGCTCGCCGAGGTGGGTGAGGAGATTCTTCTTAAATTCGGGAACGAGCGCGGCGTGAGCGGCATCGAGCCGATAGGCCGCGATATCCGCGCCGCGCCCGCGCAGCATCCACATGAACAACGGCGTCTCGTGGACGTTGAAGATCGATTCGATGACGACCCACTGGCCCTTGTCGTTGCGCAGGACGACGCCGCAATGGGAGTAAGGGGAATGGGTGATGCCCTCGATGGCGTCGGCCAGGTCATTGTGCGGCAGCGATTGAAAAACGACGTCGCCTTCCCGAGGCGAATACCGGAGATAATGATAGATGACGGGCGCGCGCGTGAGCAGGAAGGCGCATTGTTCATGAAAAATGGTCGCCAGTACGATAAACACCAGCGCGAAAAGGCCGAGGCGGATTTGGTCCGGGCGGTCCTTGGGTAGGATTTGCATGGTCACCTCAAGCCCGGCTCAGTGATTTGTGCAGGAGTTTGAGATCATCGAGGAATGCGCGACGGCGCAGGGCGGGTAGTGCGCCGAGGGTTTCGTTGACGCCGGCCTCATAGCGCGGCGAAACCTTGCGCCAGAGCGCGCGGCCCTTGGCGGTGAGGACGAGCACGACTTGGCGGCGGTCCTTGGCATGTTCCTCGCGCGTGATGAGGCCGTCGCGGACCATGCGGTTGATGACGATGGAGATGCTCGATTTGCCGACGAGTAACTGTCCCACCAGCGCGGCCTGGTCCATCCGGCCCTCGTGAAAGGCGAGAAGGTTGAGGATGTTGAACTGCGCCCCAGTGAGGCCAAACGGCTGGAAGAAGGCTTCGCTGCGGCGTTCCATTAAACTTTGAAGATCAAGGAGGGCGACGAGGAGATCGTGGGCTTCGGGCTTGCGTTCCATAGTGAAAGCATTACATTAAATGGTACGATGTCAAACCATATTGTGCCCGCGGCCGGTTTTTCCATTTACCCGATTCGTGGAATTGCCGGGGCTTTTCATCTCCTCCACGACGAGGCAAAGCGCGAGGCAGTGTTGATCGACACGGGATTATACGGCGAAATTCCGCAACTGAAGCGGACCCTCGATAAGCTCGGCCTCGGCTGGTCCGACATCCGGGCGATCCTGCTGACGCATGGCCATCTCGACCATGCGGGCAACGTCGCGCGGCTGAAGGAACTTACCAGTGCGCCCGTTCTCGCCCATTCGGCGGAGCAGAGGCACATTGACGGCACCTTTCCCTACACGGGGACGAGCCGCCTGTGTGGATTCATGGAGGCAGCCGGGCGCGCGGCGCTGCGCTATCGCGGCGTCCGGATCGATCGCGAGCTCACCAATGCCGAGGAATTACCCTATTGGGGCGGCCTGCGCGTTATCCACCTGCCTGGCCACACCGAGGGGCATTGCGGATTTTACAGCGCGCGATTCGATATGCTTTTCTCCGGCGATCTTTTCGCGAGCTATTGGTTTAGCACGCATCGGCCGCCCGTTTTTCTCAACAGTTGCCCGGAGAAGATTCCGGGCAGCTTCGCGCAAGTCGCCAAGCTGAATCCGCGAGCGATTATTCCTAATCATTACAGCGGGCTGAATGGCGAGTGGCATCGTCGAAATTTCGATGCGCTTGTGGCACGCAGCCCGGCTCTCAACTTTGCTGCTGCGCCATGATGCGCTCGGGATGACGCGCGCGGCTAAGCGCGGTGTCGTAGGAAATCGCGCATTTGCAGTAGAGATCGTAGAGGCAATTATCCATCAGCACCATGCCGTCCTTGCGACCGAGCTGGATCGAGTTCTCGATCTGGTGGAGGTTGTTCTCGCGGATCTGGGCGCGCACGGCGTTGTTGGAGACGAGAAGTTCGTAGGCCAGCACGCGCTTGCTCCGGTCGGCGGAGGGGAGCAGGTCCTGCGCGATGATGCCCTGCAGCGAGTTCGATAATTGGAGGATGATCTGCCGTTGCGCGGCGCCCTCGAAGATGCCGACCATCCGCTCCATGGCGTGCGAGACATTGGGCGAGTGCATCGTGGCCAGCACAAGATGGCCCGTTTCCGCTGCGGTCAGCGCGGTGGAGATGGCCTCGAAATCGCGGACCTCGCCCATGACGATGACGTCCGGATCCTGGCGCAGGACGTGAATCAGCGCGCGGTTGAAGGACCGCACATCGGTCAGCACTTCCTGCTGCACGACGAGGGCGCGCTTGTTGGCGTGGACGTATTCGATCGGGTCCTCGATCGTCACAATCTTGCACCGGCGCTCGCTGTTGATCAGGTCGACGAGGTAATTGAGCGTGGTCGATTTGCCCGCGCCGGTGGGGCCAGTGACGAGGACGAGGCCGTTCGGCTTGCGCGCGAGCTCGTCCAGCTTCTCCGGCAGACCGAGATCCTCGCGCGACGGAATGAATTCGCCGCAAACGCGGAAGCTCATTTCCAGGCTGCCGTTGCGCCGGTAAAAGGTGACGCGCACGCGGCCGACCGCGGTGTGCAGCAGCGAAATGCAGAGCTCCCATTCGCGCTCGAATTTCGCGCGCTGCTCGTCATTCCAGAGCGTGTCGGCGATCTGCGCGATGGCGTCCTCGGTCAGCGCATCCTCATCGGCCATGATGATTTCGCCATTCACGCGATAGGCCGGCGGCACGCCCGCGATAAGGTGGAGGTCGGAACCGTTCCACTCCTTGGCCGTGGTTAAATAGCGGTCGAGAATGTCGGTGCTCATCGGGGAAAAAGTCGGCGGAAAGCGCCACGCGCGCGCGACCAGAGGCCAAATTCCTGCAGGCGCGCCTTGGCGACAAGGGCCTCTCGGCATTCGGGATTCAACTCCAGCGCCTGCGCGAACGAATGCTGCGCCGGGCCGATGAGCCCGACCGCGTGCTGGCAGCGGCCCAGTTCCAGCCAAAGGAGAAAGTGGCCCGCGTTCCATTCCACGGCCTGTTGCAGCACCTTGATCGCGAGGACAAATTGCCGGTAATAAACGCGGACGCGCGCGGCGAGCCAGTGCGTGAACCAATCGCCGGGTGCGAGGAGGAGCGCCTTCTCGATGCAGAAATCGGCGCGCCGTTCCGAGCGCGCGAGCATGACGTCGCCGCGTGCCAGCCAGACGTAAGGCGTGTCGCCGCGTTCTTCCATCGAGGCATCGGAGAACGCGAGCGCGCCGGCGAGATCGCCCGTGCGGCCCAGCGCCACGGCCTTGGCGGCGAGCAATTCGGCCTCGTGCGGGAATCGTTCCAGCGCCTTGTCGGCCCACAGCTTGGCCTCGCGGAATTCGCCCAGCTCGATCAGCATGCGCACCTGGCCGCTCCACGCGGACGCGTTTTTAGGGTTGAACTCGAGGACCTTGGAGTAGGCGCGCAGGCCCTGCTCGAACCGGCCCGCTTCGAATGCCGCGCGCGCTTCGGTTAAAAAATAAACCTCGTCCTTGCTGACCGCACTCCCCTCGCTGGGGGAATGGTCTTCGGATTCGTTTCCCAGCTCGAGATTATTAAACCGGCTCATGATAATTTTTGACTCCACCAGAACCATCGCTGCAACGGTCGACCCACGAACTGGTCTTCGGTCACGAAAGCCCGATGAAGAATGGTTTCGGCCACCCTCGGGTCATCGGCGAACCGACGCTCTTCTATAACAAGGTTGGGCCAGATGAACCATTCCTTTTCAGCCACGATTCGCGTGCCCGTCTGCGGCATGAAAGGCAGCCGCGGATGGGCGACGCCGTTGACGCTATAGGTGCCGGCTTCAAACGTGATGTGGTCGCCCGGCACAGCCAGCACTTGGGCGCAATCGACACCCGGCTCCATGAAGACGCCATTATAAAAATTGTTTCCGGTAAATTTGTAGGCCATCCAATCTCCCGCGCGAATCGTCGCGGTTGAATAGATGGGAGTGGCGACCACGATGCGATCGCGGATCTGGAACGGCGCGACCACATAGGCTTGCAGAAGGGATTGCGCGGAAAGGTAAATGAGAAGGTAGATCGCAAGCGTCATGCCCAGGGTGAATCCCAAGCGCTGCCAAACCGAAGGGCCCAGCAGCGGCGTGCAGTAGAAGACGAAACCGGAAACGTGGATCGAGAGGAGCATGCCGAAGATGAAGTCGTCCTCCCCCTGGCCGAGGAAGACAAAGAAGGCCAGCGCGAGGAAAGAAGCCCAGGCGATGAGGGCCAAGCCGAGAAGCTTGGGCAGGCGCAAATAAAAGCCGAGCGCGGGCAGGACAAAACTGCCGATGAGCCCGAGCAGGCTGACGTCCGCGGCCAGACGCGGGTTGAGGCGATCGAGCGCCAGCTTTCGGCGCACCACAACGAGCGCGCCGAAGACGGAGCTGTACCAGCGCGCGCGGGGCGGATAGTAGGGCGACGCTTTTTCGCGGGGCATAGCGGTCATTGCCGCTGGTCGAGGCCGCGCCGGACTTCTTCGTCCGGCTCGTAGAACTCGCTCGTCTCCTGCTGCGCCTTGAGCTCGCCGACGATCTGCTCGAAGAGCTTCACCGCCTCAAGGCACGACTTGCCCTTGTAGCCCTTGACATACAGCTCCACCTCGCCGCCGGGCCCGATGGTGATGTCGAATTCGCGTTGCGGCATGTTATCCCTCCCAATGGCGGACCTTGAGGCGGATGGACCGGTCTTCGCCGACTTCCTCCTCCACAATATTGAAGCCGCGCGCCTGCATTTCACTCATCAGTTTTTGATACACGTATTGCTGCACGACGGCCTTGCTCATCTGTTCGCCGATGGTGCGCAACTCGTCGTCGGAATGGCCGTGGCCCGTGACACACAGGCCCGCCTTGCCGCGCGCATCGCGGGAGAATTTGACCGTGATCCCCTCGCGCGTAACGGAAATGGCCTGGTCCCGCCCGAGCGCGCCGGTAACGACTTCGCTACGGTCGATTTCGAGATCGACCGAACTCGCGTCCTTGGGTGGGTTGGTGCCGAAGAGCCCGGCCAGGAGGCCCTTCTTTTCCGTGGCGAGTTGAAAGCCCATCGAGGCGGCCGCCGCCACCACGGCGGCACTAAACGCCGGCCAGGTGGCGATGACAATCGGGGTCAGAATGACAACGGCGCTCAT
>CAZZWT010000227.1:0-5382 GCA_964657775.1 uncultured Candidatus Methylacidiphilales bacterium
AGCGCCTTGGCCGAGTTCAGCGCGTCGATCGCGTTCTCGTACTGGTTCAGTTGGTAATAAACGATACCGAGATTCGAGTAGGAAAACGCGTCGGTGGGCGAGAGCTTGACGGCCTGCTGCAGCGCCTTCAACGCGTCATCGTATTTGCCCTGCTGGAACCGGACCACGCCGAGGTTGCTCCACGCATAAAGCGACTCGGGATATTTCTGGATGATGCTCTGGTACTTCGCCGCCGACTCGTCGTACTTTTGGTTCTTGAAGAGATCGGCCGCATCCTGGGCCGTCTCGCGCATGTCATCGGGCAGGCGCGCCTTGGTCGAGTATTGGGTCGGGTCCGGCTGCGACGGCGCGCTGCCGCCCTGCTGGATGGTCGTATCGGTGATCTGCGTCGTTTGCGGCGGGTTCGGCGCCGTCGTCGGGCCGGTCGGCGCGGGCGGAGTCGCCGGCGCGGCGTTCACCACCGTGGGGGTGGTTTGACCCGCGGGCGGATTCGGCGGCACGGGCACGGTGGGATCGGGAACGCTGGCCGGTGCGGGCGCGGGGGTCGTGGCGGCGGCAGCGTTCGTGCCGGGGTCGGTTGAAACGGTGGTCACCGGCGGGGGAGTCGTCGTCGTATCCGGCGGCGTCGTATTCATCACGATGGTGACCGGCGCGTTGGTCGAGCTATCCGTTGCGGCGGGAGTCGTGGCCGCAGGAGCCGTCGCAGGCGGTGCCACCGTCGTCGCGTTGGGATCGGGCGTCGTGGTCGTGGCCATCGCCGGCGTGCTGGCCGCCGGGCCCGCCGGGGCGGAAAATCCATTCGGCGGCACATTCGCCGGCGGCTGCGCCACTTCGGGGCCGGAAACTTTCATGCTTTCCAGCAGTGCGCGCTCGGCGTCATTGCTCGGCGGCGTCATGGGCGAACCGAGGATGTCGAGCTGCTCCTGCAGCACCTTCGACTTCAGCTTGAGGTTATCAAATTCTTCCTGCGCCAGGCGCTTGGCCATGTCGCGGTGGGCCTGCTCCTGCAACTCGCGGGTCAGGATATCGCGCATCACCTCATTCTCGCGCTTCAGCGTGTCGTACTCCGGCGTCGTCGTGGGCACGGCCGCCAGTTTCTGGTTCGCGGCGACGAGATCGGCCTGCGCCTGGTCGAGCTGCTGCTTCAATGTCGTCGTCGTGGTCTGCAGGGCGGCGTTGGCCTGCTGCGAGGCGGCGTATTGATCCTGCAAATTTTTCAACTGCACCTGCGCCATCGCGAGCTTCGACTTCGGGTTGGACTTGATGTCGGCCAGTTCCTTCTTCGCCGCGGCCAGCTTGTCGGTGAGATCCTTGTTTTGGGCGAGCAGCTTGCCCATCTTGTCGTCAACCGATTGCTGGCCTTGCAGTGCCTTGAGTTGCTCGTTTACCGTCTGCAACTGTGCGCGATACGTTTCATTCTGCGCTTCGGATTGCGCCAGCTTGTTTTTCGTCAGATCGAGTTCCGCGCGGACGGCCTGCAATTCCTGCTTGAGGTTGTTGACCTCGTCGGAAGAAGGCATCGCGGTGCCCGGCCCAACGGAAACCGTCGGTGCGGGGGTAGGCGTGGGATTGCTATTATCCGGCGCGGGGGCCGGGGTTGGCGCCGGTGTCGGTGCCGGAGGAGCAGGAGGAGGAGTTGAGGCCTGCGCCTGGGCCTTGGGCGTCAGGTCGAGAATCTTGGTCTTGCAGTCCTCCATGCGGTGGACGACGAGCGCCGTTTCCCATTCCGGATTGGAGTTATGAATCTTGGAAAGCTTGTTATAGCAGTCCTGAAAATCTTCCAGCGCGCCGCGGAAATCGCCATTCCGCTCCAAATGCTCAGCGTCGTTGATCTTAAGATAAATATTGAGGTAGTCGCCCTGGAGCGTGGCTCGGGCAGGAGTGAGCGGGAGGGTGATAGCCCCCGCCATGAAAACAAAATAAGCAGCCCGACGCATGTGAATAGATTTAATTGGTTTATTAGTAAAAAGTCAACCATCTCATGGATTACAAGTAATCTAAGAGGATGCGGGCTGACGATGTTTTCGGCAGACCGAGGCCGGACGCGCACTTCCGATCAGGCCCGCGCACGCGACTTTGAGGAAGCGAGTCGCCTCCTCCATTCCCGAACTCCCTTCCTTCTTTGACCCGATCGAGGCGCAGATGTTCATTTGCGTTTGGAGCGGGATTTCCCCTGTAGCACGGCGGCGGCATCGGTCACGCGCCAGGCGGTTTTCTCCAGCGCGGTCTGCGCTTCCTCGAAGCTCGCGTCTGTCAACGCCTGCACCAAACGAACGGCGCGTGCACGTAATTTGTCATTGGTGGCCTGGACGTTGACCATGAGGTTATCGCGCACGCGGCCGAGGCGGACCATGGCGATGGTGCTCAGCATATTCAGCACGAGCTTCGTCGCGGTGCCGGCTTTCATGCGCGTGGAGCCGGTGACGATTTCGGGACCGGTGGGCAGGTCGATCTCGACATCGACTTTCACGCGAATGGCGCGCTTGGGATTACACGTGAGCAGAATGGTACCTGCGCCGAGATCGCGCGCGTAGTCGAGCGCGGCGAGGACGAAGGGCGTCTGGCCGCTGGCCGCGATGCCGCAGACGACATCTTTCCTGGTCAGGCCGCGTGCTTTGAGTTCGGCGACGCCGGTATCGCGCGCATCCTCCGCGCCTTCCTGGCTGCGGAAAACGGCGGCGGCACCGCCGGCGATGATGGCCAGGATTTGCTCCGGCGGTGCGTTGAAGGTGGGCGGCATTTCGCTCGAGTCCACCACGCCGAGCCGGCCGCTCGTGCCCGCGCCCATATAGATAAGGCGACCACCGGCGGCGAGTTTCTTCGCGACGAGTTCGGCGGCTTGGGCGATCGGCTTGCGCTGCGCGGCGAGCGCTTTTTCGACGTGACGCTCTTCCTTGATGAAGAGATCGACGAGTGCGGGGATGGAGCGTTTGTCGAGGCCGCGCGAGCGCGGGTTGCGCTGCTCCGTGGAGGCCTGCGCGAAGGCGGCGAGGCGCGAGGGCTCCGCGATGGCCTTGCTGGCGGGCGACGATTTTTCCACGGCGGCGACTTTCTCCAGCCCGGCCAAGCGGGCCGCGCCGATGACGCCGCGGATTTTGACCTTGAGCACGCTGGCCGAGGGCAGCAGCGGGCCCAGCAGCGCCTCGCAAAAATGGGTGACGTACTCGGGCTGGTTATCGAACAGGCCGCCGGTGAGGACGACTTGCGGGTTGCGCAGACGCAGACGTTTTGCCACGGCGACGACGCCCTCCGCGAGCGCGCGGGCAGAATCGGAGAGAAGCGTCCGGGCTTCGCGATCGCCTCTTTGCGCGGCGAGAAAAACGCAGCGCGCCCATTGGGCGACGGCGGTCTTGCTCGTGTCGCGCAGCATGAACGGGACGAGTTCTTCCAGGGTGGTCTTGCCGGTCGCGGTCAGATATTCCTGCGCGAGCGGGGAGACTTTCTTGTCCTTGTCGTAGCGGACGTAGGCCAGCTCCAGGCCGCGGCGGGCGATATCATACGCGCTGCCGCGATCGGAAAAGAGGTGGCCCCAGCCGCCCGCTTTCTCGATCGGATCGCGCGACGATTTTTGGCCAGCGACATTCGAGCCGGTGCCCGCGATGACGATGATGCCGGGGCCATCGACGAAGGCATCGGCGAGTGCCGAGCGCGTATCTTCCACCACGCGCACGGCGCCCGCCTTGGGCCAGACACGGCGCACGGCTTTTTCCACGCGCGCTTTTTCCACGGCCTGCTGGCATCCGGCGAAGGCGCCGCCAATGGCTTCCACCTGAGTGCCCGCGCCTTTGCGAATCGCGACAAGAAGTTTTTCCAGCGCCGCGTCATCGAGCAGAAGCGTGTTGCCCGGACCCGCTTCGCCTTCCGCGAGCGTCTCGCCGTCTCGACTCAGCAGCGCCCAGGTGGTCTTCGTGCCGCCGCCTTCGATACCGAGAATAACCGCCGCTTTTTCCAATGGAGACATCCCGCCATCATCGCCGTTTCGCGAGGCGGAAGGCTAGAAAAATGGTAGCCGTCGCATTCAAATCCGCGTCGGTCCGCCGAGCGATCCCCACACGCGCGCGAGAATATCCTCGCGGTGATTGCGCCAAAGCACGCGCAACGCACTCGCCAGCGTTTCCGGCTGCTGATTCACCATCACGTCGAGCTCCACCGGCTTGACCCACCTGCCCTCACTAATTTCGTGCGGATTGAGCGTGTAAGGGCCGCTAAATGGTCCGAGCAAATACACCTGAATAAACTCGTTCCCGGTCTCCGCCGAGGCGCCGAGCTTCACGATGGGCCGCAACTCATAGCTCGTATCAAAGAGCCCAAGCTCCTCGCCCAACTCGCGGCGCGCGGCCGTGTAGTAATCCTCCCCCGCATCCACATGACCGCTGCACGACGAATCCATCCGGGAAACGTGTCCTTGCTCATGCTGCGGCGCTGCAGAAACAGGTTGCCGTTGAAATCGAACAGCATGATGTGCGTGGCGCGATGCAGCAGGCCGTGCGCGTGGGTCTCGCGCCGGGTGGCGTAGCCGATGACGCGGTCGGCACCATCGACCGTGTCGAAATAAGCGTCCTGTTCCGTTAAGTCGTGGGCATCCTCATGCTCGCTCATGGCGACGGAACATTACCTGCCGGCGGTGGTTCGACAATTTGAATTTTCACCGGGGCGGTTCCCGAGCTTTTCATATCCAGTGTATCGGCGGCGGCTTCCGAGAGATCGAGCACACGGTTCTTCACCCACGGCCCGCGATCGTTGATGCGCACCTGCACGCTGCGTCCGTTGTTCTCGTTCGTGACGCGCACGACTGTATTGAACGGCAATTGCCGGCTGGCCGCCGTCATCTCGTGCCGGTCGAACCTCTCGCCATTGGCGGTGGGCTTGCCCTGCTCCTCGCGGCCGTACCACGAGGCGATGCCGCTCTGGACGAGAGCAAGCGTGCCCGAAGTGGCCCGCTCGGCGAGGCAGTAGCCGTCGTAGACGAGCATGATGCCGATCAAGAGAACCAGAGGCACTCTCCACTTGCTCATGGCCTAATATCGCCTCGACAGCAAGGTTCGCAACTACGCGAGGATGAATTATTGCCCAGAAACGGCCAGCGCGCGCTCGCGGCCGGGACCGCCCAGGCTGACAATTTCCACCTGCACGGGGACGATGCCGGCCTTTTTCATCTGGAGGAGATCGGCCGCGGCGGAGGAAACATCGATGATGCGATCGTCATCGGCGTAAGGGCCGCGATCGTTGATGCGGACATCGACGCTGCAGCCATTCTCGCGATTCGTCACGCGCACGATGGTGCCGAAAGGCAGATGCCGATGCGCCGCGGTGAGCAGATGCGGATTGAAGCGCTCGCCGCTGGCCGTGGAGCGACCGTTTTCAGAGCCGTACCAGGAAGCA
>CAZZWT010000228.1:0-5372 GCA_964657775.1 uncultured Candidatus Methylacidiphilales bacterium
AGCAGGCCCGAGGAACTGATTTCCATAGCGCGCGAAGCCATGTCCGTCACTCGCTGGCACCGCGCGATGGAAGCGGGATCTTCGTTCCTTGATGCCTGGGTTGATTCCCATCAGGAAACGAACGCTGGGCGTTGGCAGGAAGCGCTCCAAACGCCGAGCGAGGAAGAGGTCATCCAATTCCTGAAAACACCGGCCACCGAAGAAATCGTCCGCAATTGCGTCTTCGCCCACTTCACGCCCGACCAAATGCCGACCCATTCGGTGCTGGTCGAAATGATGCGTCGCACGCCGATGCCTGAACACGACCGGCGCACAGTGCAGGACTTAGCCGAACAGTTGGCTGACTGGAGCCGGGACGAAGGTTCCAAGGGGAAACTCTTCGACGGCGTGACCAACATTTCGCTGACCGATGAACTCACGCTGATCGAGCTGTCGCGCTTGGGCAGCGGTGAGTCGCCCATGAAGACGGCGGCTTATTACCTCATCAGTAATGCCTGTCGTAAGCACGTCATGACGCTGCCCCGGCATGTGCTCAAGCGGGGCTTGATCGAAGAAGCCACCCGTGTGGCCGACATCCCAAACGGCGCGGCGATGATGGAGGAAATGGCGGCCCAGCTCCGCAAATACAATTGCTGGGCCTGCTTCGCCTTCCAGAACGACGCCCAGCTTGAAAAGGAGAAGGTCCGCAAGGTCATCTTTGGGAATATCAAGCAGGCGCTCCTCGGGCGGCAGCGGTCACCGAAGCTGGTCCAATCCGTGGCCCAGGAATTGGAGTTGCCCGAAGCAGCGGCGGAAGCCATCGCTCGTTACCCGTTGCCGGAACACATCGGCTACGCCTACAGCCAATTTCTTTACTACCACATGGATGCCACTCGGCCGCTCTGCGGAACGATCACGGTGACCAAAAACCTGCCGCCCGAAGCGCCTTCGGTCATCGCGGCACCCTCGGAAAATTTAACATGAAAATCCTCGCCTTAACCACGAGCGCCGTTGCCGGCGTTTTGCTCCTCACCGGCTGCGTCACCGGAAACAACAAACTGCAAATGGAATATGACCGGGGCCAGTCCGACGCAGTGAAGGAACTCTACTGGGCCAAGGAACGAGCCAAGCAGACCGACGCCCATTCTGCGCCGGACCAACAGGACTACCTCGAAATCCCGGTCGAGCAAGACCCGAACGCTCCCGTCAAACAAGTGCCGCACGCCGTCGTGCTACCCGTCCTCGCCACCCATCCCAACTAACCATTTATGAAAATCCCTACCTCCATCCCATCCATCCTCCTCACGTTTCTCCTGACTTTCGTTCCGTTTCTCGGGGCGCGGGCGCAATGGCCCGTTTCCGATGTCGGTTCCCAAGCTTTGCTCATCCAGGGCAACTCCAACTTCCTGCAACAAATGGCGACCGAACTGGCCAAGCTCGACACGCAAATTCAGCAAATCCAGACCGTCGAAAATGAGGGCCAGCAGATGCTCACCCTTGCTGGCAACCCAGCCACGGCCCTTTCCTTCGCGGCGGGGGCAATGGGCCTCGATACCTCGGCCCTGACCAACAGCGGCTTATTCCAGTCGATCGCAGGAATCGCCAAGACCGTCGATGGCGCGCGCAGTTTGGTCAGCACCGGTGAAGGCATCTTTAAAGCCCTCCCCACGACCACGTCCAATGGCCTTCAGATCATTCACAACTTGGAAGACTTCAAGAAATTCGATGCCTTCGAGCAGGAACTTTCCAACTTCCAATCGATCCTGACCCAGGCGCAAGCGCAGCGGCAGCAACTTCTTGCTCAGCTCAAGGAGGTGATGAATACCGTGGCTAATACCGAGGCCGAACAAAACGAAAAGATCGCCCGCATCATCGGACTGACAGCGCAACTCCACGCCAACGACGAGGTGATCCGCGACGCCAATGAGCAGCGGCAGGCGCAAAACGAGGCCAATGCCCAGGACAGCGCGAAGCAAAATCAGGCCACGCAGGACGCTTCGAATACCGAGTTTCAGCAGGCCCAGCCGCAGGCCGATCAGAAATGGAACGACACCCTTTCGTCGATCCTGAATCAGAAACCGTAACCCCCACCCATTTCAGGAGAAATCACCATGACCAACCTTGGCTGCGACCAGGCGATGCAGTTGCGCGCGGCGCTCATGCCCATCGCTTACCTGCTCTGCACGACGGGACTCATTCTCGCCGTCTTCCGTCACTGGGGAAATTTTCACGAAATCCTCATGTCGATCGTCGGCACGGGCGTGATTGTCATCCTGCTCAACGGCTACCCCACCGCGCTCACCACGGTGGCGGACGGATTCAAAACGTTGCGCGAACAAACGACAGCCAATGCGCCGGGCGGCCCGCAACAAACATGGACTCAAGTCTTCCAGGCTCAATTCGAGCAGCCGTCCTGGGATCAGGTGGCGGAGAAAATTGAAATCGCGCTCTGCCAGATGTTCAAGTGGATCGGGCAAATTTCGATCTGGTTTCTGGACTGGGTACAATCCTGGGCCTTCAACGGTCTCATCGCCATCTCTCCCGTCCTCATCGGCGGGTTGGCGGTGCCGTGGACCCAAGGCATGGGGATCACTTTCCTCACCACGTCATTCGGGATCGCAGCTTGGCATCTCGGTATCGCCCTGGTGGACATCCTGCTCGCCAGCATCGTCGTCCAGATTTCGGCCGCCGCGGGCGTCTCGGGCGGCGTCACCGCCGCCACGGTCATTTCCATCGGGATGCTCCCGGTTTTTCTCGGTGCACTCGCGGGCATCGTTTGCGTGGCGCTGGCGCTCTACCTCGCTGTTCCGCTCATCATGGCTTCCGTCCTGCGGGGCGGTTCGCCCCTGACCACCGGAGCCAAGGCCGGCATGGAAATGACCCTGACCGCCCTTGGACTGGCAGGCATGACGAGTGCCCGGCTGGGCGCGGCCTTAGCCGCCTCCGCATCCAAATCCGGCGAGCCGCCAGCCGGCGATTCCGGCTCCAGCGGTGAAGAAGTCATGGCTCCCCGGCCATCCAGCACACGGCCGATTGGCAACTCGTTATCCAAGAACAAATCCGCGCGGGACGAAGAAAGCGACGAGCCCGCCGCCGCCCGCCAAGCCCGTATCCTCGCCGATTACGCGAGCGGCAAACCCGGTCAGCGCGTGACCCCGATTACCCGTCTCCTCGACCAAGCAGGCTAAAGTTTATGACCACTCCTCATCCCGATCCCATCGACAAAGTCGTCCTCCGTTCCCAATCGTTGCAACTGGCCCTCGGCTTTGCCGCCATCGGCTGGCTGCTCGCCGTCGCCGGTCCGTTCGTCGCCTACCAACTCGCCAAACCGCAAATGGGCCTGGCCGTGATCGACCCGGCGGGAAGCTGGCATTTCAGCCGGTTGAGCGATTTTTGGATGTCCGACACCGTTTACAACGAGGCGGCCAAGAATGTCTGCCTCGCGCTCCTCTCCCGCAATCCGGTGGGAGCGGACGATTCCGAATTGTGGAAGGCCATCTTCACCGAGGCGGGACGCACGAAGGCGGGCAAGCTTCTCAGCGATACCGCTCCCTCCTTCCGTCAGAGTCAGATCTTCCAGTCGGTCAAATGCGGAAAAATCCAGATCATCCAGCAGCCCGACCGCGACCATAAGCAAATCACGCGCGCTGTGGCGTGGTGCCAGATCATCCAGAACGGGACGATGTACGGCGCGGCCTTTACCGAGCCGTTCACCCTCAAGGTCACGATCACTCTCGTCCGCAACGACGATTTCCTCACCAACGGCATGTTCCCGCTGGTCGCCGACGATTTCACCCTCGAACGCCTTTAAGCATGAAAGCCCTTATTTTGTTTACCCTCACTTTGTTCGCCTCGGCGGTCGTCCAGGCCGACGAGAGTCCGGCGAAATTTTTGCGGACATTCTCTCTCGATGAGCGGACCCCCTATCAGATACCGGTCGCCATTACGAGAGGCGTCACGACCCTCGTCTTTCCCGAGCCGCCGCAAAACTACGCCGCCGCCCGCTTGGCCTTTGTCGAGGCCGGTCAAAAGGTGCCCGATTATTCCGCCGATGAACGGATTGATTTCGTGGCGCTGACTCATCGCGGTTCCGCCACCTGCTCGATTCGGGCGATCCGGCCCGAGGCCCAGGACACGCTTTCGGTCTTCATCAACGGCAAGGTCTATCAGTTGTTCCTTCATGGCGAGGCGAACCAGCCTCTACTCACCGTTGAATTCCGCTTTCGTCCCTCGGCGAACGCTGCTCCTACAGACGCGGTTTCACCGAACCGGCTCATCGATTGCCTGACGCGCGCCAAAGCGTGGACCGTCTTGAGCAAATACTATCCCGACCAGCTCGACGGGATGACGCGCGTCGTATCGGACCGAATCATGACCTATCCCGACTTCCGGGTGCAAATCAGCGAGACCTTCCGCTTCGAGGCTCAAGACACCCTCGTCTTTCATCTCCTTTTGGAAAATCAAACTGCGCACGAAATCGCCTACAAGGCCGCCGAGCTTGCTGTCCGCTTGGAGCCGCAGGCCGCCGATTTCCGAGCAGCACCGCCTATCTATGACGCCTCCATCGTGGATGCCTCGGGACTTATGCCGGCCAAGTCGGTGACCACGGCGTGGTTTGCCATCACGGGCACACGCGACGGAGGCCGCAACGAACTCGATCCGGCGCGCAATTTTTTCACCGTCCTCGTGCCGCGAGTCGCTTTCCCGTCCGCCGCTCTATCGGCCACCACGATTAAACCCGTCTCCCTTTCGGTCGATCCGAAGGATTTCCGCAACCGCTAAACTTATGGACGTTCATCGTTTCGAATTTCTCTGGAAAGGCGATTTCGGCCGCCTCGTGCTGGCGGGACTAGCCTTCGCCTTCGTGATCGGCGGCGTTGTTTACTGGAAGAACCTGCATCCGGCTTCGGCTCTGCAGCCCCGCCGTGCGGCGGTGGTCGATGCCCAAATGTCGCAAGCAAAAGTCACGACGTTCGACAGTGACATGCCCATCTTTCACGTCGCGCCCGCGCCTGTTCCCGTCCTTCCGCCACCCACTAAAGCCAAGCCGAAGGCTGCGATTTCGTTGCTGGCCTTTACCGATACCGATGCACCGCGCATCGGGGAAGACTACGCCGCCTATGGCCGGTTCCTTCGCTGCAAACTGCTCATCACGGTTGATTCCAACCGCATCCAAACACCGATTGTCGGGATTCTGATGGAGGACGTTTATTCGGCCAACCACCGGCTGCTGATTCCGGCGCTGGCCGAGGTCCACGGGATGGCCCAGGCTGCCAGCGCTGGGTCGCGCATCGGCTCGCAAAACCAGTGGGTCGTGGTTTGGCAACGGGACGGCCAGGAAGTTGAGTTACCTCTTTCCGGTATAGCCCTCGACCACACCCCCAGCCCCAACG
>CAZZWT010000229.1:0-3361 GCA_964657775.1 uncultured Candidatus Methylacidiphilales bacterium
GTAAAAGGTAAAAGAGGAAAATGCAGCCTGAGGAGGTATTTCCCTCATGCTTTCAACTTTACCTTTTCGCGATGGCCTTCTCGCTCAGGGTGGTCAGGATTTCCGGGCCGTCCTCGGTGATGAGAACGGTGTGCTCGAAATGGGACGAGGGCTTGCCGTCGGCGGTGACGACCGTCCAGCCGTCGGCGAGTTGGCGCACTTGGGCGCGGCCCATGTTGACCATGGGTTCGATGGCGATAGTCATGCCCGGCTTGAGCTTGGCCTTGATTTCGCGGCCATAGTTGGGGACGTGCGGCTCCTCGTGGAGCGAGCGGCCGACGCCGTGGCCCACGAATTCGCGCACGACGCTGTAGCCGTTGGCGACGACGAACTGCTCGATCGCCTCGGAAATGTGGTGGACGCGGTTGCCCGGCTGGGCCTGGGCAATGCCGATGGCGAGCGCCTCCTGCGTCTTGTCGAGCAGACGCGTGACAGCGGGCGAGACGTCGCCGACCGGGATCGTGGTCGCCGTATCGCCGACCCAGCCGTGGAGGATGATGCCGATGTCGAGCTTCACGATATCCGCATACTGGATGCGCCGCGCGCCGCCGATGCCATGAACAATCTCGTCGTTGACCGAGATGCAGATGTGGCCGGGGAAGCCGCGATAATTGAGGAACGGGCTGCGTCCGCCGCGATCATTGATCAGCCGCGCGGCCAGCTTGTCGATTTCGCCGGTGGAAACGCCCGGCACGACGGCCAGGGAAACTTCCTCCAGGACCTCACGTGCCGCGCGACAACTGACGCGCATGCATTCGATCTCGTCGGGGGTCTTGATGGGGATGCTCACTGTGAAACGCCAGGGGCTAGTGCTAAAGAATAGAGCTTAAAACGAAAAAGGGCTAATGGAAATCGGAAAGCTGCGATCAGAAAGGAATTCACCCGTCCCGTTATTCCAGACTCTGGCCGCGAGCGACACGAAGGATGCGGTACCAATTGTCGCGATCGAGATCAATCCCATCGGCTTGGGCGGCGTCGCGAATCATCTCGGGGCGGGTGCTGCCGACGATCGGGATGATCTTGCTGGGGTGGCGCATGAGCCACGCCATGAGGATGGCATGTGGCGTGACCCCATATTGTTTCGCAACGGCCGCAAGCACCGGACGCACGCGCATGATAATCGCCGCCTGGCGTTCATGCTCGGGCGGGGGAACCGCAGCGCCATCGAGAGCCGGCCCTAGTCTTCCGCCAGCCACGGGACTCCACGATAGGGGAGTCATTCGCTTTTCCAGGCATTGATCCAAGGTGCCATCAAGAAACGTGTCGAGCCGCAACAGATGGATTTCCACCTGATTGGAAACCAGCGGAAAAGGGAGTGCGCTTTGCAGGGCGCTCACCAGGGAGGGCCTGAAATTGCTCACGCCAAAGTAACGGACCTTGCCGGCTTGGTGGAGAGCGATCATCGCTTGGGCCGCTTCGTGCGGATCGAGAAGGTAATCCGATCGATGAAACTGAAAGAGATCGATCCGTTCGAGATTGAGCCGCTGCAGCGCGGCATCGACCGATTTAAGAATATGTTGCCCGCTGAGATCGTAGCGATGCGGGGCGCCCTCGGGTTCGTTGTCAAGCCGGATGCCACACTTGGTGGCCACGACCAGCCTCTCCCGCCAATCGGGATGTTTCTTCAGCGCCAGCCCGTGAATCGTCTCACAGGTTGTGTCGCCATAAATATCGGCATGGTCGATGAAGGTGTAACCGGCTTCAACGGCGCTTTCCAGCGTAGCGATGCCCTTTTCGATGGCGACGGCATCGACTTTGGTGCGGTCCCAGCTTCCGGAGATTCGCATCGCGCCGTAAGCCAGGCGCGTGACTTGCAGGTCGGTAGAGCCGAGCGATTGGGTTTTCATGACGGCGAAGTTCTGGGTTCGGGCCTTAAGCTGCTCGAATTTTCCGCACTAAAGCACCGAGATGACCGCCCCGACAATCAGGAGGATCGCGATGCCGACGAAGAGCCACACGTAGCTGCCGGCCTCGACCGCCTGGCCTTGTCCCGCCACCTGGGGGCCCGACGAGCGGCCCCGGATGCGGCCCTTTTTGAGGAAGCCGTCATAATGGCGCTGCAGGAGATAGGTCTCCATCTGGCGCATCGTGTCGAGCATAACGCCGATCATGATGAGCAAGCTGGTGCCGCCGAAGAATTGGCTGGTGAGGACGGGCACGTGGGCCCAGCTCTGCGCGGCCATCGGGAGAATGGCGAGAACGGCGAGGAAGATCGCACCGGCCAGCGTGAGGCGGGTCATGGTGTACTCGAGGAAGTCGGCCGTCGGCGCGCCGGGGCGGACGCCCGGGATGAAGCCGCCGTTGCGCTTCACGTCTTCCGCGATCTGGATCGGGTTGAACATGAACGAGACCCAGAAGTAGGAAAAGAAGAAGATCATGCCCACATAGAGCAGGTAATGGAGCGGGCCGTTGGTCAGCGAGTCGGCGAGGTCGCGCATGAAGGGCGAGGCACCGAGGGGCAGGATCTTGATCATGATCGCAGGCACGATGAGAATCGACTGCGCGAAGATGATCGGCATGACGCCGGAGTAGTTGACCTTGAGCGGGAGGAACGACGTCTGGCCGCCGTAGACTTTGTTGCCGCGGACCTGCTTGGCGTATTGGATCGTCACCTTGCGCTGCGCCTGGGTGATGGCGATGGTTCCGGCGATGACCGCGAACAGGAAAAAGAGGAGCGGGATGATGAGGATCGGCGCGGCGGCGGTTTCCGTGCCACCGGTGCCGGTGAGGATCTGCCAGCCCTGGCCCAACGCGGCGGGCAGGCGCGACACAATGTTGATCGTGATGACCATCGAGATACCGTTGCCGATACCCTTGTCGGTGATCTGTTCGCCCAACCACATGAGGAAGAGCGTGCCGGTGAGCAAGCTCATCACCGTGGTGAACTCAAACCATCCTCCGGTGTGGACGACGAGCGGGCCGTATTTATTGGTGATCGAATCGATGCTGGCAAAGAGCTGGCTGGTCTTCGGGGATTCGAATTGCCGTGCGGTGAAGTAACCCTGCACGAGACAGATGGCGATGGTGGCGTAGCGCGTGTACTGGGTGATTTTCTGGCGTCCACCTTCCTCGCGGGCGAGCTTGCTGAGGCTCGGCACGACGGCGGTCATCAACTGCAGCATGATGCTGGCGCTGATGTAGGGAATGATGCCGAGAGTGAAGACGGCGCAATTCTCCAGCGCGCCGCCGCTGAACAAATTGAAGAGACCGACGACCGAGTTGCTCGGATCCTTCTCGACCATTTGGTGGAAGTACTTGGCGAGGATCGCCGCGTTGATGCCGGGCACGGGAATGGCGGCGCCGATGCGGACGACCACGATGA
>CAZZWT010000229.1:3461-5313 GCA_964657775.1 uncultured Candidatus Methylacidiphilales bacterium
GCCGCGTTGATGCCGGGCACGGGAATGGCGGCGCCGATGCGGACGACCACGATGATGCAAAGCGTGAAGATGATGCGCTGGCGCAGTTCCGGAATTTTGAAGCAATTGGCGAAGGCGGAAAGCATAGAGATGTGAGGGTGAAGTTGGGGATCAACACTAACGACTGACGGCTAACAACAGCGGCTGACACGATCCGACGGGATCGAAACTAGCCGCGGGTGATCTTCACGAACAGGAGCTGCCGTTCGTTGGCGTCCGCGAGGCTGGCCGTGACGCGGCCGTTGGCATCATAGACGCAGGTCCCGATGGAAAGAGGAAGAATCGCGAAGCTCGGCGTGAGCGAAAACTCCGCCGCCTGAGGCGACGAAGCAACGTTACTCGCCGGAGCGAGGACGTGGCTGACGGCCATGACCGCGAGCACGTGATTGGCGAGGACAAAAGCGGGAACCGGATGCGATTCCCTCACCGTCGCCGGCTCGGACTCGACGCAATAATGTCCGGCGTTAGCCGAGGCCGCCGGCGTCACCGCGGCCGATGCGCATTCCGCACCCGTGGCCGCGAGGGCCATCAGGAAGCAAAACGCGCGTGACCCGGTGTGCATGAGCGGGGAAGACTATTTCTGAAAGAATTACTTCTTCTTGCCGGGAGTCGAAGGCGCGCCCTTGACCTTGGCCGGGCGGGAGGTCTTGGCGATCGACTTCGCGCTGTTGCGGGCGATCTCCACCTTGCCGGCGATGAGCGAAACCGTGCCGCCGGCCTTCTCCAGCTTTTCCTTGGCGGAAGCGCTGATGGCATTGGCGGTAAGCGTGAACTTCTTGGTGATTTCCCCGCCGCCGAGGATCTTCACGCCGTCCCAGTTACCGTTGACCAAGCCCTTTTCGCGCAAGCCCTTTTCGTCGATCGTGCCCGCATCAAAGTGGGTCTCGAGATCGCCGAGGTTGACCGGGGCGTAAGTGATTTTAAACGCGGTGTTGTTGAAACCACGCTTGGGGATACGGCGAATAAGGGGCATCTGGCCGCCTTCGAAGCCGAGGCGAAGAGAACCGCCGGAACGGGCCTTTTGACCCTTGTGGCCCTTGCCGGAGGTCTTGCCGTGGCCGGAGCTCTCGCCGCAGCCGAGGCGCTTCACGCGATGGCGTGAACCGGGGCGGGGCTTGGAATTATGAAGACGGATGGAAGTAGGCATAAACGTAGAGGTTAGAAGTTAGAGCGTAGAGGTAAAAGGAGGAAGCTAGAAGTGAATTTCTCGATTGCAGTCGTTCTAAGTTCTTCGTTCTAACTTCTGAGTTAATTAGGAAGCGAGCGCGGGATCCGACTCGCCCGACTTCTCGGACTTGGGAGCCTTCGCGCTTTCGGGCTTGCCACCCTTGGGCTTGCCCTTGCCGCCCTTGGCGGTTTCGGCGGCGGCTTCAGGTTTGGCTTCGTCCTTGGCGGCGGTGGCATCGGCAGGAGCAGCGACCTTGAGGGTCTTGCCACGGAGTTGGAAGATATTTTCCTTGAGGCGGAGCTGCTTGAGCGCATCCAAGGTCGCCTTGACGACGTTGGCCGGGTTGCCGGAGCCGAGCGACTTGGCGAGGAGATCCTTGATGCCGGCGGCTTCCACCACGGCACGCACGCCGCCACCGGCGATGAGGCCGGTACCGGGCGAGGCCGGACGAAGGAGCACGCGGCCACCACCGAAGGTGCCGATAACTTCATGAGGAATGGTCGGCCCACGGAGGGAAACGGGCTCGAGGTGCTTGCGCGCGGCGTCAGTCGCCTTGCGGATCGCCTCAGTCACTTCGTTCGCCTTGCCGAAACCAACGCCAACTTTGCCCTTGCGATCGCCCACAACGAGCAACGCGCTGAAGCT
>CAZZWT010000230.1:0-5310 GCA_964657775.1 uncultured Candidatus Methylacidiphilales bacterium
CTGCCGGATGAAAAGCGCGGCGAGAGCATCGTCGCGCTCGTCACCACGCCGGTCGCGCAGGCGGATTTGCGCAAAAAGCTCACGGACATGGGCCTGCCGAATCTCTGGATTCCCAAGGTGGTGAAAAAGGTCGACGCGATTCCGATCCTCGCCACCGGCAAGCTCGACCTGCGCGCCTGCCAGAAACTGGCGGCGGAGCAAAACGGAGTCGCGCCGTCGTGAACATCCTCGGCATCGGCATGGACATTGTGGAGACGAAGCGGATCGCCGAGTCGCTCGAGCGCTTCGGCGATCGGTTCCTCACGCGCGTTTTCTGCGACGGCGAAATCGCCTACGCGAAAAGTATGAAGCTCCCGCAGCTCCACCTCGCGGCCCGCTTCGCGGCCAAGGAAGCAGTGAGCAAAGCGTTCGGCACCGGCATCGGCCACACTATGGGCTGGCGCGACATCGAGATCGTCCGCGAGCCGAGCGGCCAGCCCCGCGTCGTCCTCCACGGCAAGGCGGAGAGCCACGCCACGATGCTCGGCGTGCAGACAGTGCACATCAGTCTCTCGCACACGGCGGAGTATGGCGCGGCCAGCGCGGTCGTCGTGGCCGAATAAATACTGGCGCTTGCGCGACACTCGATGAATTCGCCCGCTTGACCCGCCGGGTCACGGCCGAAGATGGGTGCGATGCCTATGCGCCCCACTGCCGTATTTCCCAATCGCCGCTTCCTTCAAGTGCTGACGGACCTGCCTGCCACCGAGAACAACAAGAAAGCCGCCTTGGAGTGGGCCGCGATGGAAGCCCGAAATGGCGAGGAATTTCTCAGCGCATTGAAAGTCGGGAGCGACCGAGTGAGGATTATTCGCCGCGTCGCCCCTTTTTCGGAAGACGAAATCTTCGAGATCGACCGGTGAGGATAGGCCGGCTTTTGGCCCTTATGCGACGAAATCCTCTCCCATTTGTAATCCAATCGTGCGCCGCAGATTGAAATCTATCCGCTCGGTTGTCGTCTGAACCTGTATGAAAACATTGCTATCACTGCTCGCCCTTGCGGCGATTGTCTTCGCGTTCCCGGCCACGGCTTCGGCGGCTGACCATCCCGGCTACCTGCACGCTCTCTCCGACCTACGGGCGGCGCGGTTCTTCCTCCAGCGCCAAACCCCGGGCCCGCGCGATGCGGAAGCGATCGGCGAAATCGATCATGCGATTAACGAGATTAAAAGGGCTTCGATTGATGACGGCAAGAACCTGGAGGATCACCCCGCGCCCGACCCGACTTGGAATGACGTCGGCCGCTTCCAGCACGCTCTTGAATATCTCGACCGCGCGCACCATGACATTGCCCAAAACGAGGACAACGTCTACGCCCAAGGCTTGCAACACCGCGCGCTGGATCACATTGACAGGGCGCACCACCTGTTGAAGGAAATTCTCCACCACTGGTAACTGATTCGACTCGGTCGGGCCAGCGCCCTGCCGGAGTGACCCGGACGGTGACAGGGAAGCCTGTTGCCTCCGGGGCTTTTCGTTTTCACCGCTTTTCGCGGTGGAGGAATGCGCGCGAACTTGTTCCTCTCGCGCGTGCGGTTATGATATAGATAGTCACGAAGGTCTCTTTCCCATGTCCGCGCCCATTCCTCCCGCCCTGCAAATCCACCCCGGCATCTCGCTGAAGGGCCAGTTGAGCGCGGAAAAAGACGTCGTCCTCACCGGAAAATTCGAGGGAGAATTGCAGACCCTCGGCTGCCTCACCGTCGCCTCGGGCGGTGCGATCACGGGCTCCATCGCCGCCGGCGCGCTCGTGCTGGAGCCGGGGAATCTCGTCGAGGCCCGCGTCAAGATCGCTCCGCCGCCGAAGTCGGCTTTCAAGAAGGCCGACGCAGGGGGCAAGGAACCGACTGCCCACTTCTGGACCGGTGGAATCCGCAAGCTGAAGAACGTTTTCTCTTTCGGCCGGAAATGATTTTCGCCGCATGAAAAAGCCCGCGCTTCAGGAAGTCGTCTGTCCCCATTGCCATGGATCGCAAAACGAGCCGCAGGGTGCCATTTCCACCAACTGCCGGCATTGCGGAAAGTACTTCAAGCTCAGCGCCAAGAGCGAGGCCCGCACCGCGCGCGCGCCGAAGGCCAGCCGCGAAGTCCGCTGCGTCAAATGCGACGCGCCCAACCTGGTCGCCGCCGCCGCGCTCTCCACGCAATGCGGCAAGTGCGGCCAATACCTCGAGCTCGGCGATAAATTCGTGCGCGGCGCGCAAAACGCCAAAATCAACGCCTGCGACGACATCTATTTTGAAGAAGGCTGCGCGTTTCGCGGCATGGAAGCCACCGGCCGCCGCCTTGAAGTTAAAGGCAAGGTCTTCAGCCGCCTCCGCGCGACGGAGGAAATCATCGCCATGGCTGGCTGCGCGATTTCCGGCGAGTTGCATGCGCCGGTCGTGCGCATTGAGCGCGGCTCAACCGTGACCGTGCAGGAGATCGAATGCGGCCAGCTCCAAGTCAGCGGCGCGGTCGGCGTCAGCGGTACGATCAAGGCGGGCGAAATCGTCCTCAACGATGGCGCCGCCTTTACGGGGCGGCTCGTTATTCCGGACACGAAGCTGCGCGTCAGCGCCGGCGCCAGCGTCCGGTTCGATTCCATCGTCTGCGCGGAGCTGACCGTCGAGGGCCAGGTCAAGCTCGGCACCACGCTCACCGCGGAACGGGTCGTCGTCCTCAATGGCGGCACGCTCACCGCCCCCACCGTCCGCGCCGCGCGCGTCGAAGTCAGCCCGGGCGGCCTGCTCAACGCCCTGATCGAGAAATTCACTCCGATCGAGCGCCCCAAACCGGAGCCGGAAATAAAAGCCGAGTCCGAAGCCGAAGCAGCGTAGGTCTTCGGATGATGTATCGAATTACTTGTTGAAAGATGGAACCGAAGCCCGTTTTGTTGGACGATGGACCTGCGGTTTGGAAACGGGTTCTCATCTGGTATGGCACCGTCTGGTTGGCGGGCGTGATCGCTGGTTTTTTGTATCCGAACAGCGACAATACTTCTTACGCCATCGGGCACATTTTGATCGGAACAGGGGCGCCGCTGGAAGTCATTGAGTCATTCGTCGAACTCTTTATCGGCTCTTTCTTTTCTGCTCCGATGAACTTGTTTTTTGGGCTCAATCAAATCATCGGGAATTCCGTGGGAGCGAAGGGATTCTTCATACTTTTGGTTTTCCTGATTTGTGTAGGTCTATGCGCCGGTCACCTCTTTTTCTTTCTCACGACTCGCATGAGAGAGTTCTGGTATGTGCTCTGGATTATCCTGATCTTCGTGAGCATGGCATCGATGGCGGGCTGCATGATGAACTATTCGCCTCACTTGTGGTGAACGTCGCTGAGCACCTGACGTTTCAGATGAGTTTAGTGGCGCTTGGCTTAGATAGCGGCTTAAGAAAGACGCACGGCGACGAGTTTCAATCCGGGAATATCGGCGAAGTCCTTGGCATTCGAGGTTAGAAGAGAGAAGTCGCGCTGAATCGCCTGCGACGCCAGCCACAGGTCATTGATTCGAAAATCGGTATCGCGGCCTGACTTTTTTAGCTTCGCCGCCAAGGTGCCAAAAATTTCTCCCGTCTCCACGGTGACGCGTAGTTGGGGCTTTCGCTTCAACCGTCGAAGGGCGGCCATCGCCTTCTGTTTCGTGGCTCCGGGTTTGAGCGACTCCATGCCGAATTGCATCTCGGCGATATTCACGGGCGATAGGTAAACGGGTTCCTGTTTGGTGATGGCGTGGATATCCGCCGCTCCCATGGCTCCCCGTTCCACCGCGACCCAGATGGTGGTGTCGATCAGCCAGCCCACGGATTCCTTAGCTCAAAAAGACGTCCGTTGCGCTTCCTTCGCGTGGCGGAGATGGCCGAGGAAAGGGCGTCCGCGGTCTTGTCGTCCAGCGTCCGGTAGAGATCGCCGAAAACTTCGAGCGCGTTTTGCGGCGCAACCTCCGGTACCAGCCGCGCGACCTGCTTCTGATTGCGAACGAGAACGATTTCCTCCTGGCCGTTTTCCACCGAGTCGATCACCTCACGAAAGTTCCGCACGACTTCGGTGACGGATAGAATCTTCATAAGGACAGGCTATCTGATTGAATCTGATTTTGCAACGGTGTACGCTAACACGTGCCTAAAAAAGCTGTTGCCGTTTTCTTTGCGCTCGCGTTCGTGGGCGCGGCGATCTTTGTTTATCTGACTTTTCCGCGGACGAAGGAGCAGATTCCCGCGAGCAATAACCAGCGGCCGTTTCCCTCCGCGCCCGTCCCGACCCCCAACGCACCCAGCGGCGTGCCGGTACCGGAATCGGTGCCGCATCCCGACGTGCCGAAGGTCCCGGCCGGTCCCTCGCTGCACGTGATGGCGTGGGCGAGCGATGCGGAAGCGCGGGCGCTGGAGGCCGAGGCGGACGCATTCGGCGTGGCCACGGGGCGGCATGCCTCGCTGACGATCGATGCGGACGTTGTGACGTATCGCAAGGACCTCGCCGCCGCGCTCGCTTCGGCTTCCCCGCCCGATGTGGTGCTGGTGAGTGCGCGCGATTTTTCCGGCCTCGACCCGGAGCGCGATCTCGCCGACGTGAAGCCGCTGGCCGAGGCGGCGCCGCGCAGCGTGGCGGCGTTTACCATGGGCGACCGCGTGAAGGCCGCGCCGGGTGAGTTCTCGGTCGATGTGCTCTTCTATAATCGCTCTTACTTCGACCAGGCCGGGATCGGTTATCCGGGGCCGCATTGGACGTGGGACATCCTGGAGGCCGACGCGCGCGCGCTCGATTCGTTGAAGCTGAAGACGGCCACGGGTCAGCCAGTCTATCCGCTGGAATTGCGGCCCGACTTCGATCTCTGGAATATTTTCTGCACACAGGCGGGCCACCCCGCGCTGGACCAGGGCACGTGGCATCTGGCCGATGACAACACGAAGGAAACGCAGATGCGCGCGCTCGATTTCATCCACGAAATTTTCACCGGGCTGAGCGTGACCGCGCCGCTGACGAAGCCGGGCTCGACGACGCCCAGTTTTTTCGCACAACAGCAGGCGGCGCTGATGATCGCGCCCTCGGACCTGTGCGCTGCTCTGCCCGCGACGATTCCCTATGCGATCACGCTGCTGCCGCAGGACATGCAGCGCGCGAGTTTGGCCCGCGTCAACGGCTGGGCGGTGACCGCCCATGCGCCCGACAAGGACGCGGCGCGCGCGCTGGCCGATTATCTTTCCTGGCAGCCGGTGCACGCGGGTTGGACCTCGGTGCGCAAGCCACTGACGGACGACTCGCCCGACGCGGTGTGCTACGAGGCGCTGAGCC
>CAZZWT010000231.1:0-5305 GCA_964657775.1 uncultured Candidatus Methylacidiphilales bacterium
ATTCTGTTCATTTGGTAAATTCCGTTAATTCCGTTAAATTCCCCTGACCCCATGCCCGAACTCGCCACCGCCTACCAACCCCAGCAGGTCGAAGACCGCCTCTACGCCAAGTGGCAGGATGCGAAATACTTTCGCGCCAATCCCAAGTCAGGCCGCAAGCCCTACTCCATCGTCATGCCGCCGCCCAACGTCACGGGCAAGCTGACGCTCGGCCACGTCCTCAACAATACGATCCAGGACATCCTCGCGCGCAAAGCCCGGCTCGAGGGCAAGGAAGTGCTCTGGCTCCCCGGCACGGACCATGCGGGACTCGCCACGCAGACCGCGGTGGAAAAGCACATCCGCAACACGGAGAAAAAGACGCGCCACGATTTCGGTCGCGACGAATTCGTCGCCCGCATCTGGAAGTGGAAGGACGAATTTGGCGGCATCATCACGCAGCAACTGCGCAAGATCGGCGCGTCGTGCGATTGGTCGCGCGAACGCTTCACCCTGGACGACGACTACGCGCGCGCCGTGCAGGGCGTCTTCGTGCAGCTCTATAACGAGGGCCTGATTTATCGCGGCCTCCGCATGGTCAACTGGTGCCCCGGGTCGCTCACCGCGCTCAGCGATGAGGAAGTGATCCCGACCAAGCAAAAGGGGCTGCTCTATTATGTGAAGTACCAGCTCGTGCCGGATGACGCCGACTCGGTGGCCTCGGCCTACGACGCCGGTGGCAATCTCGACGCCGCGCACCGTGTGCCGATGCAGGAAGGGACCGCGATGACCGCTTCATCCGAAATCTCGCCCTCGCGTGAATCGGCCTCGCCCGATTTCCCGGCGTTGGTGCCGGACTTCCTCATCGTGGCCACGACTCGGCCCGAAACGATCATGGCCGACGTCGCGCTGGCCGTGAAACCGGGCGGGAAGTGGGCGCATCTCATCGGCCGCAAGGTCATCCGCCCGCTGCATCGCGAGCAAATTCCCATCATCGCCGCCGACGCGGTGGAGGAAGGCTTCGGCACCGGCGTGCTGAAGGTGACGCCCGCGCATGACAAGGTCGACTATGAGATTGGCAAGCGACACAACCTCGCCTTCCGCGACATCCTCACGCCCAACGGCAAGATCAACGATCCCGGCGAGCACGATGCGGCCGAACTGCACGGCACCGATCGCTTCGACGCGCGCAAGCGTTCCGCCGAGCTGCTGAAAGAACGCGGCCTGCTCGAGAAGGAAGAGCCCTACGAGAACAACATCGGCGTAAGCGAACGCGCCGGCGTGCCGATCGAGCCGCGCTTGAGCGAGCAGTGGTTCCTCAAGTATCCGAACGTGCCCGAGGCTCTCGCCCTGCTGCGCAACGGCCACGTGAAATTCCATCCCGCGCACTGGACGAAGACCTACGAGCATTGGCTGGAGAACATTCAGGATTGGTGCATCTCCCGCCAGGTGTGGTGGGGCCATCGCATTCCGGTGTGGTATTATCGAGACACCGCGTTTGATCCCCTAACAAACGAGCCAATCAATCCTTCGCCCGCAGATGCTGCCACTTTAGAGCATGACCTAGTTAATCCTACAGATCGAGAAGGCAAAATCGACAGGTTAGCAGGAAAGAATACGCGCTTTCGCTGCCAAATCGACTCGCCCGGCGAAGGCTGGACGCAGGACCCCGACTCGCTCGACACCTGGTTCTCCTCGTGGTTATGGGCCTACGAAACCATGCGCACCGACGACGGCACGCGCAAAAAATTTTATCCCACCAGTGCGCTCGTCACCGGGCCGGACATCATCTTCCTATGGGTCGCGCGCATGCTCATCGCGGGCATTCATTTCAAGCCGAATGGCGTTCGCGCGACGGAGGCCGAAACGCTCGAGGCCAACCTCGCGTTTAAAGACGTTTACTTCACCGGCCTCATTCGCGACAACAAGGGCCGCAAGCTCTCGAAATCGCTCGGCAATTCACCGGATCCGCTCGACCTCATCGCCAAGTACGGCGCGGATGGCCTGCGTTTCGGCCTGGTGCGCATCGCGCCGCAGGGTGCCGACATCCGCTTCGATGAAAAGCAGATCGAAGAGGGCCGCAACTTCTGCAACAAGCTCTGGAACATCGCGCGTTTCCGCACGCTGCAAGGCAATGTCGATTTCAATGCCGAGCCGTGGAAGCATTCGCGCTCCATCTTCGCCGATGAATTGCTCGATCGCCTGCACAACCTGCTCGAGGGCGAGCGCAATGTGAACAAAGCGTTGAAGGAATTCAACTTCAGCGAGGCGGCGTCGCTGCTTTACGATTTCGTCTGGAACGATTTTGCCGCCCGCTTCGTCGAAGCGGCCAAGGGCGACTTCAACCAGTCCGATTCGCCCACGCGCGCCGGCACGCTGGCCACGTTTGATTACGTGATGAGCCATGTGCTGCGCCTGCTCCATCCCTTTGCACCGTTCGTGACGGAAGAACTCTGGTGCGAGCTCGGCTTCGGCACGGAGACGATCCAGACCACGCTCTGGCCCACGGTTTCGCCGCGGACCAAGAATCTGAATCCGCGCGCGCAGGACATCTACGCCACCGCCGATGCGGGCCGCCAGCTTCGCGGCGAAGTGAAGCTGCCGTCCAACCAAAAAATCCCGTTCCTCCTCGTCGCGGCGGAGAGCCTGCCCGAGGAACAGATCGCCGTGCTCAGCGCACTGCTTAACGCCTCCAGCGTTCAGGTGCTTTCGCTCGCGCCCAATCCGCCCGGCCCGAAAACCTTCACGCCACTTGGCGAGCTCTACCTGCCCGCCACCGGCCTGGTCGATCCCGCGCTGGAAAAGGATCGCCTGACCAAGGAACTCGCCAAGGTCGAAAAGGACCTCGAATCCACGCGCAAAAAGCTCGGCGACGCCAACATGCTCGCCAAAGCCCCGCCCGCGAAAGTGGAAGAATGGCGCGCGCTGGAAGCCACCCTCATCGCGAAAGAAAAGTCGCTGATGGAAAGCTTGGGGAAGCTTGGCTGATGTCGTTCGTCCTCGATGCTCAACGCAGCTGCGATTGCGATCAGGCATTCGCGGTGTATCGCTCCTATCTCGCGTCGGTTGAATCAATATTCCCGCCTCACGCCTACGCCCTTGCCACCAGCGACTGGTATTTCGGCGCATCGGAAGGAGAGCACGGGCCTCACGATTCCCGGTTATTAAGCTGCGCGATCACCGAAAGCGGCGATTTCGATGCCTACGAGCCACCTTCGTTTCGAATTCGACTCAGAGACTTACGGCGACGGAATCATTGAGTTAGCCTACCCCAAGGTTTTCAAGTTCACGCTTTCCTATGGTGGCGAGACAGGTCATCAGGATTGGCGATACGACGAATTTCGCCTAAACGACGACGGCCATGTCATTCACGAAATCGAGTGGTCTGGCGCTCGCGATACCGGCAACTGGGTTATTGAGGCAAGCGACGTAATCTATACGTGGCTTTCCAAATAAACGTTCTTTCACTAACAAAACGTGGCCTGATCGAGGGGAGCTTCAGGGCTCTTGCCAATTTTCCGGTGACGATCCCTCGGTCTGTTGTATGGATACACCCTCGAAGCGAAGAAGGCGGGCGCTGTTGAAGATGACAAAGAACGCCCCGAACTCGTGCACGAAGGCGGCGGCGATGGGCGGTATGTAGCCGAAGCTCGAGAGAAGGACGGTCAGGCCAATGAAGATCAGACCGCACAGCATGTTCTGGTTAACGATGCGCAAGGTTTTGTTCGCCAGAAGTAGGAATTGCGGAACCCGGTGGAGGTCACTGGACATCAGCGCGATGTCGGCTGTCTGGATGGCCACGTCGCTGCCGAGCGCGCCCATGGCCATGCTGAGGTGACCGGCGGCCAGGGCGGGCGCATCGTTGACGCCATCTCCGACGATGAGGACGCGGTGACCGGCCTGCTTCAGTTTCTCGACGGCTTCGAGCTTCTGGGCCGGCAGGCATTCGGCCTGGAATTTGGTAAAACCGATCTGAGAGGCAACGTCGCGGGCCACTCCCTCGCGATCTCCCGTCAGCATAACGAAGTGTTCAATGCCTTCCGTTTCAAGCAGGGCTTTCAGGTTCTTTGTCTCGGGCCGGATCGTGTCGCTCAGGTACAGGGTACCGGCGTGATCACCGGCAACAGCCACGGAAATTTCGCTGCAGTGAGGGAACGATTTCGCGGGAATCAGGAGACTGACATTTTTTTCGCGAAGCCACGAACTCCGTCCGACTTGCACGAATGTCCCCTCGAGAGTTCCACTCACCCCCAAGCCCGGGTCTTCTTTTAGATCACTGGGATCGGATAGGATCTCAACGCTTTTTTGCCTGGCGCGCACAATGGCTCGCGCGACGGGATGAGTGGAGTGCCGTTCCAACGCTTCCGCCAAGGCGAGCACACGCTCTTGGGTGAACGGGGCATGGGCTTCCACGGCTACGATCTGGAGTTGTCCGCTGGTCAGGGTGCCGGTCTTGTCGAAGACCACCGTGTCGATTTCGTTGGCGGCCTCGAAAAATCGCACGCTTTTTACCAGGATGCCCAGCCGTGACGCCGAAGCGAGGGCGGCGACCATGGCCGTCGGCCCCGCCATGACAAATGTGCAGGGGATGCTGACGATGATAACGGAAATGGCCCGTTGAAAATCATGGGTGAAAAAGAGGACGCCGCCCGCCACCATGAGAATGATGGGCATGTAATAGCGGGCGTATTCCTCGGTTAAGCGAACGATGGGCGCGCGCGTGGCTTGGGCCTCTTCCACGATTTCCTGCACTCGGCCCAAAACGGTTTCACCTCCCGCTTTGGTGACCTGAACTTGGATCAGTCCCGTCATGTTCACGGTTCCGGCGAAAACCGATTGGCCCTCGGAAATTTCGACAGGAAAGGATTCGCCGGTGATGGTGGCCTGATTGACGGCGGACGTTCCCTGCAAGACCAGTCCATCGGCGGGTATTGTGTCGCCGGGCCGGACGCGGATCCGATCGCCGGGCGCCAGCAGGTCGGCTTCCACCTCTTCCTCGACATCGCCGGGGCCCAGGCGGCGCGCCCGCGTCCGGGATAAATCCAATAAGCTTTTAATCGCCTCGCTCGCTCCCAGCATGCTGCGGTCCTCGAGAATATGGCCGACCAGTAAAACAATCGCGACGATTCCGGCAGTGAAGTAATAACCGGAGACGAGGCAAGCCACCACCGCGAGGGTGATGAACTGGTTCATGTAGAACTCGGAGTTCTCCGCTGCCCGGGCCTGCAATCCGGCGATGGTATCGCGGATGATGGGTGCGGCGCTGAGGATCGCGCCGAGCATGCTCCAAAGCGAGGCCACGTCCTTTTGTCCGGGACGGAAAAAC
>CAZZWT010000232.1:0-5265 GCA_964657775.1 uncultured Candidatus Methylacidiphilales bacterium
TGCGGATCACGTCCCAGGTGGCGTGCTTCTCCGAGAAGCGGCGGCGGCAGTTTGCGCGGGGAACGCATCGGCCTCGGGCTGGTGGCGGGGGTAACGGCGTTGGTCGCGCTGGCAATGTCGATCGTGGCGGTGCTGTTGAATCGGCACTTTCTGGTCAGCGCGTCGGACACCTCGGCCTATCACAATACGATCGTCAACCTCGTGCACGGGCATGGGTTCCGCGTCACGGCTTATAGCGGGCCCAACATGTTGGGGCAGCATGCCGTGTTTGTGCTGGCGTTGATCGCCGCTCTATGCGCTTTTTCCCTCGGTCGAGATGCTCTTTACGCTGCAAGTTTGGGTCGTCTTTAGCGCGGTAGTACCGGTTTATCTCATCGCGCGCGAGGCGCTGCCAGGTCGGCTGACCGCACTCCTCGTCGCGATGCTGGCGCTGACCAGTCCATTGCTCTACGAGATGGCGACGGCGCCGTTTCATCCGGAATCGGGCATTTTGGCAGGCGCGCTCTGGTCCTACTTTTTTTACCGGCGAAATCACCTACTGGGATTCTGGCTCAGCTTCGCTTTCGCCGTCTCGTGCGCGGAGCAGGCCGCGCTGATTTACATCGCACTCGGGCTTGCGCTCGCCTGCGCGGAGGACGGGCTCGCCTGGCGTCGGCGCTATGCAAAGTTCGCGTTGATCGGTGGCGGCGTGTGGCTGGTCCTGGTAATGGGCGTGTTGATCCCGGCGATGTACCGACCAGGCCAGTTGAACGTGATGGAGTACCACTATTTCGACTGGGGCGCGTCTTCCACCGGGCAATTGGCTGTGGCCGTCGCGCACGATCCGCTGCGGGCGATGGGCTATTTGCTCAATCCCGCACGCTGGCTTTACGTGCTGGAGTTGGTCGGGCTACCGTTGGTGTTCGCCTTCGTTTCGGTGCGGTCGCTCGTGCTGCTGGCGCCGTTTCCGCTCTACTTTTTGCTGAGCGACCACGAGTTCTTCATCAACTTTCACGCCTACTATTTCGTCTTTGCCTTCTTCGCGGGCTATGTCGGGCTGGTCACTTTTTTGGCGCGGCCGAATATCGCCAGTGGACGACGCCGCGCTTTACTTGCCGCGGCGTTCGCGATCAATCTTGTGTCGCTTTACCCGGTCGTGGGTTTTCTTTCGGCCCTGCTCGCGAGTCGCGACACCGCACTCGATCAGCCGCTGCACGTAGCGTTCGATGCGCTGCCGAAAGACGCGGTGGTCTACACGCCGACCCGCTTCAGCGCCTATCTTTCCAACCGGCCTGATATCGTCGTGGGCGATCTGGCCGAGGAAAATTTTGATTTGAACCAGAGACTGAAGGACGAGTTCGCGTTCACGCAGGTCCGGCCCGAGCAAGTCGATACCATCGTGTGCGACGTCGTCAACGACCAGTGCGGCCCTCGCACCACGGGGTTCAACCCGGCCAAGGCGAAGATTCGCGCGGCCACTATTCAGCGTTATCTTAGGAACGGCGCATGGCAGCTTTTCTTCAACCAGAATAACGTCGTCATCCTGCGCCGCACCGGGAAAACATGAAGCCCCGCTTTTATTTCGACCCGGCTGCGGCGGTGGCGCACCTGCGGGAGAAGGACGGAATCCTCGCCGCGGCGATGGATCGCGTCGGCGCCTTCGATTTGGAGATGAAGCCGATCAAGAGCCTGTTCGAGGCGATGCTGCGCTCGATCGTCTACCAGCAACTGCACGGCAAGGCGGCGGCGGCAATCCACGGGCGTGTGATGGTGGAACTCCAGCGACACGGCGGCTCGACGCCCGAGGCACTGCTCAAGGCGCCCGACGCGGCGTTGCGGGCCGCGGGGCTTTCCGCCAATAAGCTGATGGCGGCGCGCGCGCTCGCGGAAAAATGTCGCGAGGGCGTCGTGCCGACCTTGCAAGCCGCGCACAAAATGGACGACGCCGAGTTGATCGAGCGCCTGACGCAGGTGCGCGGCATCGGGCCGTGGACGGTGCACATGCTGCTCATCTTTTACCTCGGCCGGCCCGACGTTTTGCCGACGGGCGATTTCTCCATCCGCCTTGCCTTCAAGAAACTTTATCGCAAGCGCAAGGACCCGACCGCCGCGGCGATGATCCTGCACGCGCGGCGCTGGCAGCCCTATCGCTCCGTGGCGAGTTGGTATTTGTGGCGCTCGCTCGATACCGCGTTATGAACGATCCGGCGGTGGAGAGTACCCAAGTGTGCCAGCTCGAGATGGTCGAGAACGATTGGTACATGTCGCCGGACCGCGTGCTCCCTATCCGCGCGTTTGCGCTGTGAACGTCACGCCCCCGCAGGACGCTCAATCTTCACCGAGACATACTGCGTCTCCGGCAGCACGAATTTCTTGATCTCCAGCGTGACCTTCCGAATCGGAAAATTCTTCAGCAAGTCCGCGGCGATTTCCTCCGCCAGCGTCTCAAGCAGTTTCCGCGCGCGCTGGGCGGTGACTTTCTTCACGTGCTGGACGACATCCGCGTAGTTGATCGTCCACGCGAGGTTGTCGGTGCTCGCGGCATGCGAGAACGAGTCGGTCGCCATCTCCAGCGAGATGAGCAGCCGCTGCGCCTCGCGCCGTTCCACCTCGGGCACCCCGATGTGGGCGTGCACTTCCAGGTCAAGGACGCGGATGAGATCGGACATAGTCGAGCAGCACGCGGGTCGGGCCGTTGAGAGCGAGCTTCGCCGCTTCGTCGAGCGAAAGCCACCGGAAAGTTTCCGCCTCGTCGTTCAGCACCACCTCGGAATTGGTGGCCGTGGCCGTGTAATTGAGCAGGAGAAAATGCGCCTTCTTGTAGAACTCCGGCGGCTCGATGCAGTCCTGCACCAGCTCGAAACGTATGTCCTTGAGCTCCAGCCCGGTCTCCTCCAGCACCTCGCGGCGCAGGGCATCCTCCGACTTCTCGCACGGCTTGATCTTGCCGCCGGGGATGCCCCACTTGTGGCTCCATTTGTGCGTCTGGATCATCAGCACTTCGCCCGCCGCATTGAAGATCAGCGCGCCCACCGTGGCGATCGGCGGATGCGCCGCGACCCCGCGATGCCGCTCCAGAAAATCACGCACCTCGCTTAGGTTGCGAAAGAGCAGATCAGGATTCGCGCCCTTGAGTTTCTGCAGCGAATCATAACCGGTCAGCACCGCGCAACTCAGCACGCCGGCGTGGTGCGCCGTATCGATGTCATGCACCATGTCACCGATAAAAATCGTCTCGCTCGCATCGAGGTTATGCTCCGCCAGCAGGTGCAGGATGACCTTGCGCTTGTCCAGTGCCTGCACGTAGGCCTGCTTGAAATAGTGCTTCACGTTCAGCCGCCCGCCCTGCGCCTCGAAGTGCTCGCGGTGGATCGTGCTGAGCAGGAAAGTCGGCATCTCGCGCGACTTCAGGTACTCAAGAAAATCGGACGCATGCGGCAGCATCGCGATGCCGGTCTGCAGGATCTTGAATGCGGTGTGGTAATGGTGGTCCAGTTCCGCCAGCTCGAGTTCCGGGAGATACTCCTTATAGAAGTCGGTAAACGGTAGATAAAATTTCTCGCGGAATTCCTCCGCGGTGAAAACCGGCTTGTTGTGGAGCTTGAAGATCTCGTTGCTCGCCTCCAGCACCGGTCCGAAATCATCGACCAGCGTGCCGGACCAATCGAGAATGACGTTACGAATTTCAGCCATGGGCCAACTGTAGCGGCGGTCTGCGACCGTCGCACTTTAATTCCGAGTAACGTCGATTATTTCAGATACACCTGAAACGGAAACACCTCGCCACGCATCACGCCCCGGGCGATCGCGGGATCAGCCTGCATGATTTCGTTCGCTTTTTCCGGCGAGTCTGCCTTGAAGACGACGAGGCCAAAGGTCTTCTCGCCGATGAGGGCAGTGCGGCCAACAAAAACGGCCGTACCTTTTTGGTGAAGATCGACCACGTAATCCCAATGGCTTGAAACTGCTTGGCCCTCCTCAGCCGTCGGGCCGGATGCAAACATGTCGGCGCGCGCAACGCGCAGGACGTAGACGTACTCGTTCGTCTCGGAAGGCTGCATTGCTTATCCTGTTTGGGCGAGAGCCCCAAGTAAAGTCTCCACCGCGGCAATCTGCGCGGCCACGCGCGCGGCGAGCGGGAACGGCTTCGGCGTTTCCGTGGTGTAGCAGACACGGCTGTGATGGAGCGCGAGGTAAATCGCTTCGGGCCACTCGGGGCGCTCTTCGATCGGGCCCAACTTCGCGATGAGATCCTTGCGCGAAAGCACGCCGCCTTTGGCGGGGACTTCCTCGATCTCGGGCCGCAGATCGATGGGAACATGCCGCCCCATTGCCGCGACGATCTTCGCGCCAAGGCCCGGCGGCATCTCGTCGTTCAGTTCGTAGAGATAGGCGCCGATCCCTTCAAAATCCTCGTGCAACATCATCGCCGCGTTGAAGCGGCCAAGCGTCAGCAACGCCTGAATATGCGACAGAATTTCGTCTGACTTCGAGTTGCGGTAATCGCGGTTGAGATCGATGCCCCTCGCGTTGGCGCGCAGGTTCCTGATTAGGCCGTCCGGGTTGAGAATGGGGAAGAGCGTGACATCGTACGCGGCGAAGAAATCGGGCCGGCGCAGCAATTCCAGCAGCGCGAGCGGGCCGGAAATTTCGTCGCCATGGATGCCCGAGGAAAAATAGGCCGTTGGCGCGCCGGGACCGCTCTTGGCCGCGCGCTGAAACCAGGGACGCGGACCGCTCGCGGTCGGCGAGAGGTGGCGCACCGTCCAGCCATCGGCCCGCGCCGCTTCCTCGACATCGCGCGCGTAGGCAGCCGGATCGAAAAACTCGTTCATCGGCATCAATGTTGCCCACATTGGGAACTTGTCGAGCGGGGAAAGGTTTCTCGCAACGGCGCAACGACCGCAACGGACTGATTGAATTTTGGCATTTATCAGCGAAACTTTTGCCTGTGACCGAACAATGCTGCCAAAAACTGTTGCTCGGCACATCTTTGACCCTGATCATCTTCGCCTTGGCAGTGCCACCGTTCATTCTCTATTTGGCACGGGATTACATGCTCATCATACCGGAGTTTCTTCGGACGATTCTTCATCCCTATATTTTATTCGGAATGATCTGTCCACTATCCTTGGCGTTTGGTTTAAGTGGACTGGCAGTGTGGCTTTGCCGTCGCGGTTTCTTCGGACGCTGACATTCCAACTCCCTGCCTTGTCTCGTTCCCAAATTTCTGAACCTGTCTCGAAAAAGTGGACAGGGATTGGGTAAGGTGAAAGGAAATCACCT
>CAZZWT010000233.1:0-5234 GCA_964657775.1 uncultured Candidatus Methylacidiphilales bacterium
GGGGAATCTCATCTTCGGGTTTCTCGCGGTGCTCAAGATTTTCGACGGCTCCATCCATCGCGAGCAGGATTTGCCCGACTGGACCCACTATTATTACGTCAGCATCTCCTGCATCCTCGCGGCCTGCGTTTTCGATTTGCTCGATGGCCGGCTCGCGCGGCTGGGCGGAAAGGAATCGCCCTTCGGCCGCGAGTTCGATTCGCTGGCCGACATCGTCAGCTTCGGCGTCGCACCGGCGCTGCTCGTTTTCAAGATCGTGCTCTATGCCATCCCGCACCAGATCGGCTGGCTCATCGCCGGGTTCTATCTCCTCTGCGGCGCGTTGCGGCTGGCGCGGTTCAACATCGCGGCCACCTACAACCTCGGCCCGGGCTCCCGCAACTTTACCGGCTTCCCCATCCCCGCGGCGGCAGGCGTCATCTCCTCCATCACGCTGCTCGTCATCCACAATTACCAGCGCGAGGACGACCTCGCCGGCGGCTTCGGTGGCTATCTGCTCGCGGGGTTGATGGTCTTCCTCGCCTTCATGATGTTTAGCAAGTTCGAGTACCCGAGCTTCAAAGGGTTTAACTGGCGCACCCAATTTTCCCTGCCCAAGTTCGTCGGCGCCGTCGCCGTTTTGCTGCTGACCATCATCTACTACACGTGGATGCCCTCGGTCGTCTTCACCTCGTACCTGCTCTACGGCTTCCTCCGCCCCTTCCTCAGCCGCGCCTGGCGCAAGGAGATCGAGGAGGACGAGGACGACGATGGTCCCGCTGCCCAACCGACGCCCGTTCCGCCTGAAGACGCCTAGCCCGCCCGGCCAACGCCAAGCGATTTCCGGATTGCGGCCCTACCATGTGCCTAATATGGGGTAAACACCCCATAGGCCACTCACTTCCTGACCGATAGTATTTGGCCATGGAAATGTTTTCGCGCCCGTCGTTCCAAAAATCTCCTCTCGCCGGGGGACCCGCGATTCTTTCAACGCGCCGTGAACGCTGCGAGTGCGCTTTTGCAACACGATAACCCAAGCCACCCGAACCCTCTCTATGTCGACCATCATGAGTCTGCCCAAACGTGTGGGCGAAGAATCGGCCCGCTTCGAGGCGATCGAGGAGTATGGTATTCTCGATACGCCCCGGGAGGACGAGTTCGACGAGATTGCCAAGCTGGCCGCCCAGATTTGTGGAGCGCCCATTTCGGCCATCACCTTCCTTGCCAAAGAAAAACAATGGTTCAAAGCAGAGGTGGGATTGGGCGTGCGCGAGACTCCCTTGGCGGCATCCTTCTGCAAGCACGCCATTCGCCAGAAGCAGCCCTTTATTATCCCGGACACCACGAAGGATTCTAGGTTTAGCGCCAATCCACTCGTTACCGGAACGCCCTTCGCTCGATTTTACGCGGGCATTCCCCTGGAGACACCGGAGGGAATTCCTATCGGTGCCCTTTGCATCCTCGATCACAAACCTCGGACCTTAACCGACAAGGAAACCCTCTCACTGACCGCGCTCGCCCGGCTGGCGATGATTCAGTTGGAACTGCGACGCTCGCTAAGACATCGGAGCGAGAGCGAAGAACGACTAAGGGTTTCCGAGCTAAGCTATCGCCGCCTTTTTGAAGCGGCCCGGGACGGCATCTTCATCCTCGAAGCCGCCACGGGGCGCATCACGGACGTGAACCCGTTCCTGTGTGAATTCCTCGGATTTTCATCTGAGCAGATGATGGGAAAAACCATTGGAGAGCTCAGTCCGTTCCGGGATATGGAAGCCAACGAGAAAATGTTGGCCCGGCTCCAGGACGATGAATATGTCCGCTACGACGATCTTCCCCTTCGAGCCCACGATGGGCGACACATGGCCGTGGAGTGCGTTTGTAATGTCTACTGGGCGGGCGATAAAAAAGTCATCCAGTGCAACATCCGCGACATCACCGAGCGAAAGCGGACCGAGGCGAGATTCCGTCGCTTGGTCGACTCCAATGCGCAAGGAGTCATTTTCTGGAATACGAAAGGTGAAATCACCGGTGCGAATGACGCTTTTCTCGTCATGGTTGGGTTCAGCCGCGAGGAACTCGAAGCCGGGCACCTGAATTGGGCCACCATGACCCCGCCCGAACACGCCGAGCGGGACATCCTCGCCCTGGCCAAGCTCAGGGAAGGCGGCAGTGCCGTGCCGTATGAGAAAATGTTCATTCGCAAAAACGGCTCCCGCGTGTGGGTGCTCGTGGGCGCGGCGCTTTTCGAGGATTCCGCCGAGGAGGGGGTCTGCTATGTCGTGGACCTGACGGAGCCCAAAAAGCTGGAACTTCAGTTCCTCCGGGCCCAGCGCATGGAAAGCGTCGGCACACTCGCCGGTGGAATTGCCCATGACCTGAATAACATCCTGGCCCCGATTATCATGGCTATTCAACTGCTCAAGGACCTGGCCGAGAATCCGCAGGTCACCGAAATCCTCGAGACGTTGGAGGCCAGCGCGACGAGAGGAGCCGAGATCGTGCGGCAGGTGCTTTCGTTTTCCCGCGGGATGGAAGGCGAAAAAATCGAAGTCCAAGCCAAGCACCTGATTAAGGATGTCGAGAACATCATCCGCAACACCTTTCCGAAAAATATCCGGCTGGTCGCTTTCCTTCCCGCCGATGTCTGGACGGTGCTGGGAGATCCCACGCAAATCCACCAGATTCTCCTGAATCTGTGCGTCAATGCGAGGGACGCCATGCCCGATGGCGGAACGTTGTCCATCGCGGCGGCCAACTGCGTCCTCGACGAACAATACGCCGCGATGAATCTGCAGGCCAAGGCCGGGCGCTATGTGCAAATCGTCGTCACGGATACCGGAACGGGCATGGCCCCGGATGTTGTGGAAAGAATCTTCGAGCCCTTCTTTACCACGAAGGAAATCAGCAAGGGCACGGGGCTCGGCTTATCGACCGTGATGGCGATCGTGAAAAGCCATCACGGCATCATCAACGTCTATAGCGAGCCCGGTAAAGGCACGACTTTCAAGCTCTACCTTCCGGCCACGCATGCCCACAGCGCGGCGCAGCCGGAAGCACTTGCAGAATTGACTCTTCCCCGAGGCCAAGGCGAGACCATCTTGTTGGTGGACGATGAGACGTCGATCCGCAACATCACGCGGCAGACGTTGGAAAACTTTGGCTATCGCGTTTTGACCGCGACCGACGGGGCCGATGGCGTTGCCCGCTATGCCCAGCACGTCCAGGAAATTTCCCTCGTGCTGACCGATATGATGATGCCCGTCATGGGTGGGCAACCCATGACTCGAGCTCTCCGTCGAATCAACCCTCTCGTCAAAATCATGACCACGAGTGGTCTGGATGCCACCGACGACAAAGCAAACAGCGCCGACGAAAGCACCGGGCATTTTTTGCTCAAACCCTACACGGCGGCCACCCTCCTCAAATCCGTGCGCGCGGTTCTGGATCAGGTCGGGTAATCCCGCCGGTGGAGATGGAAATGGGACCGCGCACTAAGGCCGCAACGGTTCCCACTTCTTGAAATCGGGCGGCGTGCGGCCTTCATCGGCGTCGATGAAATCGAACATCGTCACGATGTCCCTGCGCCCCTCCAAACCCGCCTCCTTGATGCGGAACACCACGCGCTCGCTCGCCTCATCGCGCCAGCCGCGCTTCTGCATGAACCCGCTCCACACCTCGATGTCCTCGTCCGTCGGCTGGCGGCCATTGGCGCGGCACCAGGCGAAAACCGCCTCGTCCTTTTCACCCGCCAGCACGCGCGCCTTCACGTCCTCGTATTTCACGCCGAGAAAGCGCAGGCAGCGGCCATCGAAACCCTCGCCGAGATGCTCCGCATACCCCTTCGGCAACGCGCCCTCCGCGTTGATCCGGATCTTATCGAGCATCCGCAAAAAATAGACGAGACCATCGATGGCATCATAAGGACTGCGGGGGAATTTTTCAGGCATGGTGGGGCTCCGGGTAACGAGTTGATTTGCGCCGGCGACGGGATGAGCCTATGCTCGCTCGACGGCAATCTACTTACTATAGGAGCTTTTTATGGCAAGTCACGCAGGCGACGGCGAACTGGGTTTTCAAATTGCCCCGATGCTCGACATCCTCTTTGTCCTGCTCCTCTTCTTTATGGTCTCGGCCGGGGCACAAAAGCATGAGGCGGGCATCCGCGTTCCGCTACCCGGCAAGGGCCCGGGGCCGGGAGTCGCCGTGAACCTCGAGATCACCCCGGAAGGCGAAATCCTTTTCAACGGCGCGCCGACGGATTTGCCGGTCATGACCTCGCGCCTCGCCGCTGTTGTCGCCGATGCCCCCGATCGCCCCATCATCATCCGCCCCGCGCCGAGCACGCACCAGCAGCGTGTCGTGGATGTCCTTAACGCCTGCACCGCCGCGCACGCAAAAAACATCGCGTTTGCGGCGTTGGATAATTAAAGAAGCGCTTGGCCATGAAAGGTAACCGGCGCAGGCCCTGCGCCGGCAACCTCCCTTTCGCGGACCCCTTTTCCCCTCCGGCTTTGACACCCGCTCGCCATCCGCTACTTAACTTGAGCAGAAAGCAGCCGATTCAATGACCATGAAAACTCTCTCCCTGTGGACCTTCGCCCTGGTCTTGCTCGCCAGTCTCGCCTTGCGCGCCGATGACGATGCGGCGCCCAAACTTTCGCAGGACGACCGCGCGGCGCTGGCCTCCTCGTTGAAATGGCAGACGGGTACCATCACGATCAAGGATGGTTTGGCCAAGATCAACCTCACGCCCGACTTTCGCTTCCTCGGCAGCGCCGACGCGCGCAAAGTGCTGCACGATCTCTGGGGCAACATGGACGATCCCGAACTCCTGGGCATGATTTTTCCCGCCGACAAGGGCCCGCTCGATCGCGGCGGCTGGGCCGTCACCATCAACTACGAGGAAAACGGCTACGTGAAGGACGACGAGGCCGCGACGATCAACTACGACGACATGCTGAAAAAGATGCAGCAGGAAGCCAAGGACATCGCGCCCGAATTGGAGAAGAAGGGCTACGCCAGCTACAACCTCGTGGGCTGGGCCGCACCGCCCCACTACGACAAGGCGACGCATAAACTTTACTGGGCGAAGGAGCTCAAGTTCAGCGACGCCGACAGCAACACGCTCAACTACGACATCCGCATTTTGGGCCGGCACGGCGTGCTGGTGCTGGGCGCGATTTCGGGCATGAGCGAGTTCCCGGCCATCGATGCGAAGGTGCCGGACATTCTCTCGATGGTCGATTTCCAAGCCG
>CAZZWT010000234.1:0-5222 GCA_964657775.1 uncultured Candidatus Methylacidiphilales bacterium
CTGCTGCATGGCTGGAATCTGACCGACATGGCGGGCATGGCCGGTATCACCACGATTTTAGTGGCGCTCAGCACCACGGTTTTTCAGGCGGGGTTGAGACGATACGGCAGCGCGTCGTCGTAAAGGCAGCGAATCAAAATCTGAGGTAGCCGCCGCGGTCCCTAACGGCGGCTACCTCGGATTTTGTGCTCGCGAACACTTCTTCACTGCGGCACCAACATCGCCCACGCGGCCACGGCCACGCCGGCCAGCGCGAGGCCCATTCCCATTCGCACAAAGAGGCTCTGTTCCGTCAAAATCGTCAGCGAGCAGAGCACCACCGAAATCTGCAGCGCGATCTCGCCGATATCGAGAATGCGTGACTTCCGCGCGAGCTTCTTCGATTCCTCCATCAACTCGTCGCCCTTCGCCCTGATCTCCTTGCCGTCGTCATCGAGCTTCGCGCTTTCCGTGGTATAGGCGTCGCGCAGCTTCGTCGCCGCCGCGAGCGCGGCCGGGGAGAACGTGTCGGCGCGAAGCTGAAGATCGTTCAACTCCAAGTCCAGTTGCGCATGGCGCTCCTTCTTCGCCTGGTAGAAGTTATACTGATCCGATGCGTCCACGTGGGCCAGGATTTCGTCCTGGTGAATGTCGTTGCCAAAATGTGTGACGATGGCTAGCACCACCGCAATGGTGGCGATAATCAAACCGACGGTGCGTTCCTTGTGGCTCTCGGGGGTCTCGGGCGTTTCGGGCAATTCAAATTCTTCCGGCATGGGAACTTATTGCCACAGGTTACGGTGAAGTAAAGCGAGGCGATCAACCGCGTCGGATTCTGCGCGGAAGCTTGTCGCCCCCGCAAAACGGGAGTATCCAAGAGGATCGCGATGGATTCTTCCTGGATTTTTGGGACCTGGCAGGCGCAGCGGGGCTTTCTGTGGGTCGACCCCGCCCTGGCCCTGACGGCGGTAATTTGCGGTCTCCTCATCGGCGGCGAACGGCAACGGCGCGAAAAGCCGGCCGGCCTCCGAACCCTCTCCATGGTCTGCCTCGGCTCGGCCGTCTTCACCATGATGTCGTACTCCTTCACCTCCACCACCGGCGATTCCGGCCGCGTCGCTGCGCAAATCGTCACCGGCATCGGCTTCCTCGGCGCGGGCGTCATCCTGCATGGGCGGCGTGTTGTCAGCGGCGTCACCACCGCAGCGATCATCTGGGTCGCGGCCGCGATCGGCATGGCCGTCGGCGCCGGATACGTCTTCGCCGGCCTGGGCTTGAGCCTGCTCGTCAATCGCCTGATGGTGGCGATCTTCTTTTACGAGACGCGCTGGCACCCCGACCTGCACGACATTACCTACACGGTGGAATTCAGCAACAACGGCGGCCTCACCCGCATCCGGCTCGAGCGCGTACTGGTCAATTACGAATTGGCCGGCGAATGGATCGTGTGGGACGAACCCTCTGGCGAGACCAACCGGGTGACGCTGAAAATGCGCATCGCGCGCGTCCACCTCTACGAGTTACTCAACGAAATCGCTGATGTGCCCGAGGTCCGCTCCATCACGCAAAAACGGCTCGAGCGGGTCAACCCCGCCGGCACAACTTTACCTCGTCATGAAATCTGATCACAAAAAGCTCCTCCGTTTCGCCTGCGATTACCGCATCACCAAGGGAGCGAAGTTCAAGTTGAAGGCTATCGATCCCGGCGATACCGATCATTTCCAATGCGAGGACGACGCCAAGGAGATCCTGGCCAGGAGCGTAAAGTTGATGAGCGACATGCAGACCAAGCTCTACGCGCAGGAAAGCTGGTCATTGCTCCTCATCTTCCAGGCGATGGACGCGGCCGGCAAGGACGGCACGATCAAGCACGTCATGTCTGGCATCAATCCGCAGGGGTGCCAGGTCACCTCTTTCAAGGCGCCGTCCAAGACCGACTTGGCGCACGGCTATCTTTGGCGCGCCAACGCGGCCATGCCGGAGCGCGGCAAAATCGGCATTTTCAATCGCAGCTATTACGAGGAGGTGCTGGTCGTCCGCGTTCACAAGGACATGCTGAAAGCCGAGTGCATCCCCGCCAGCCTGGTGACAAAGCACATCTGGAAAGAGCGCTTCGAGGACATCAACGTCCACGAGCGGTACCTAACGCGCAATGGCGTGGTCATCCGCAAGTTTTTCCTCCATCTCTCCAAGGCCGAACAGAAGCGGCGCTTCCTCTCGCGGCTCGATGAGCCTGACAAAAACTGGAAGTTCTCCGATGCCGACCTGAAGGAGCGCGGTTACTGGAATGAATACCAGGAGGCCTATGAGGACATGATCCGCGCGACGGCGACGGAGCACGCGCCGTGGTACGTGGTGCCGGCGGACAACAAATGGTTCACGCATCTTGTCGTGGCCGGCGCAATTATCGAGACGCTCGAAGCGCTTGGGCTTGCGTTCCCGGAAGTGACCGCGGCGCAGCGGAAGGTGCTGGAAGCAGCGCGCAAAGAACTGAAAACGTAGTGGGTCGTGGGTCGATTTCGCGCCCGAGCAACCACGCGAGCGCGATCGGTACGGATGGTGCCTTCGTTCATCGGCGGTCGTGGAAAAGTTCGATTTGAGACTGCTTATCATCGCACGGCGCGTGCCGTGTGGAAATTGCATTAAGGCTTCGCTGAGGCGCAAACAAAGGATCGCGCGTTTCCTAGAATAACCTAAAAGAGCCAGATGTCTCAAAGTCCCGATCAACGCAGCGCCATCAACACGCCATTTCAGGTGCTCTTTGCCAGCCTGATTGGCACCACCATTGAGTTCTTCGACTTCTACATCTACGGCACGGCGGCGGTGTTGGTTTTCCCTCGGCTGTTTTTTCCCACGACAGACCCGACCTCGGCGGCGCTGGCGTCTCTCGCGACTTTCGGCGTGGCCTTTATTGCGCGGCCGATTGGCGCGCTGCTCTTTGGCCATTTCGGTGATCGAACCGGGCGCAAGACGACATTGGTCCTGGCCTTGTTGTGCATGGGATTATCGACCTTCCTCATTGGCGCGTTGCCGGGTTACGGGACGATTGGCCTTGCCGCGCCGGCGCTTTTGACGCTCTGCCGTTTCGGCCAAGGCATCGGCCTGGGCGGGGAATGGGGCGGCGCGGTTTTGCTGGCGGTGGAGAATGCGCCCAAAAACAAGCGTGCGATTTATGGGATGTTTCCACAATTCGGCGCGCCTATCGGCTTTTTCTTTTCGGGGGCGAGTTTTCTCCTGCTTTCCGCCTGGTTGACGGAGGATCAATTCTTTTCCTTTGGCTGGCGGATTCCCTTTCTGGCCAGCGCGCTGCTGGTGCTCGTCGGGCTTTACGTGCGGCTCAAGATCACGGAAACGCCCGTTTTCCGCGCGGCGGAAAAACGGAGCGAGCGGGTGAAGGTGCCCGTAATGGACGTCTTTCGTCATCACGCCCGCGCCTTGGGCGCGGGCGTTTTGATTTGTCTCGCGACCTTCGTCATTTTCTATCTCATGACGGTTTTCGCGCTGTCATGGGGGACGACTGCGCTGCACTACACACGCAAAGCATTTCTCCTGATGCAACTCCTCGGCGTCGTCTTCTTCGCCGCCACCATCCCGATTTCAGCGCTGGCAGCGGAATGGGGACGGCGCCGCATGATGGGTGTGGCAACAGTCCTGATCGGTGTCTACGGATTCGTCATGGCCCCGCTTTTTCAGGCAGGCACGACGGGCGTCATCGTCATGCTTTGCTTGGGATTGGCGCTGATGGGGCTCACCTACGGCCCGCTCGGCACGGTGGTGGCGGAGCTTTTTCCCACTCCGGTGCGTTACACCGGCAGTTCCCTCGCCTTCAGTATGGCGGGGATTGTCGGCGCCTCACTCGCACCCTACATCGCCACGGCGCTGGCCAAAAGTTACGGATTGCCTTGGGTCGGGTATTACCTGACGGCGGCTGCGGTGCTGACCGGCATCGGGCTACTGCTGGTCCGCGAAACGCGGAGCGCGGATCTGGTTCTTTCGCCCCGGAGCTCTGAAAATGACTTCAAACGATGATGCCAGCACGAACGCCGTGGACGAATTCTCGCCGGCGACCAGTTGGTTCAACTTTCGTCGGAAGCAGGTGCTACCCGTGCGAGTGTTTGGTGTTGCTGGACGGAAAGAGACTCGGTAGCGAGGGTGTTTGTTTTATCGTTTCCGGAAGAGGGCGGGCCGAGGACACCCTCGGCGGGGACGGAAATCATACGGAGACCGGCAACCTTTTTGGCGATCGGATCCGCCATGGGTGTTTCATCGATCCGCTTAACATAGAGATCGATCTGTGCGCGTAAGAAGGCCCGCTGCGTCCCGAAGTAAGTGCCGGAGATGGGGGGCACATGTTCCGAATGGCGGGAAACTGCGACCGGAAAATAGTTGGACCCGGCAAGAAGGCCCCAGCTTGGATCGAAGCCGATCCAGCCGGCCCCGGGAAGATAGACCTCTGCCCATCCGTGCATCGACATTCTTCCCTCAATTTCGGCGGAGAACATGTAGCCGCTGACAAATCGAGCCGCCAGGCCCATGAAGCGGCAAATTTCCATGAAAAGGGTCGCAAAATCCCGACACGAACCACTATTTTTTTCGAGCGTCTCGGCTGGGGACAGTACGCCCCTTTGTTCTCTCCGCTGGTACCGAAAGGTGCGGTAGATGTGGAGATTGAGCTGCTGCAAGAGCTCGAGCGTTTCGACTTTCTTGCCGGGATGCCAAAACGGGGCCAGCCAATCGCGGATGCGATCAACATCGCGCAGGTAGATATTTTGGCTCAAAGACAGGAGCTCAATCGAAAGCTCGTGATCGTACGAAAACGGATACTCCGCCGCTTCCGGGAGAAGGATGAAATCGAACGGATTACGCTCCGCGACATCGAGCACGAAATCACCCTCGATAATCAATTTCGATGCGAGTTCGGTGAAATCGATCAGACCGATGTTGTTCTCATAAAGATCGCGAATCCATCGAATCCGGTGTGGAAGCGAAATCTTAAAGAAGCATTGTTCCAGACGGACGCCATGGCTCTCCCGGGGCCGCATCATCAGCCGATGAGCGCCCAATGAAACCTTGAGCGAGTATTGATAGCTCGTCCGGTGATGGATATGAATTTTCAAAGGTGCTTCATTCTAGGAAAATCGGATTTGAGGAGTGCCATCGAGCCGGAAGGAGAGATCGATCGGATCTCCCAAGGCGACCAGCGCTCCATCGACCTGATAGGACCAGACATGGAACGAGGTCAG
>CAZZWT010000235.1:0-5184 GCA_964657775.1 uncultured Candidatus Methylacidiphilales bacterium
CTATGGCCGACGCACTTTTGGTCTTCTCCCGTCGAGCCAAGGCAGGCAAGAATCAGCGACGGTCATAGACCGCCGCTACAGGAATGACATGAGCCGCAACCCCACCGACTTCTTCGACTTGCTCGAATCGCTCGATGAAGCGACGCGGGACAAGATCGAGGACACGTGGCTTGTCGCCAGCTTCGCGCCGTTGCAGGTTATCGTTGAGCAAGGCAGCGACCCTGATGCCGTCTACATCATCGAGTCGGGCGCGGTGGAGACCGTTACCTACAGCCCCGACAGCAAGCAGAGCCGGCTCGTCGCCATTCTCACGCGCGGCGATTTTTTCGGCGACCTCTCCGTCTTCACCAACCACCCGCGCCTCGCCACCATCCGCGCGCGCGAGACCACTTCCATCTACCGCATCGAGCGCGACGACTTCTTTCGCCTGCTCAAGGAAATCCCCGAGCTTGGCCTCTTCTTCAGCTTCAACCTCGCTCACCGGCTGCATGGTACCTCGCACGAGGCGCACCATGCCGTCTACGCCATCGACTTGAGCGGCAACCTGCAGCGGTTCGACCTGCTCACCATCGTGCAGGCTATCAGTTCCATGGGCCACACCGGCGAGTTGCGGCTCAACAATTGCGCCAACGCGTTGCTCGGCTGTTTCTTTTTCCGCCAAGGCCGCGTGGAGCACGCGCGCTTCGGCCACCTGCTCGGCATCGAGGCGATCTGGCAGGGCTTTGTCGAGTCGGCGTCGGAAGGCACGTTCAACTTTTGCTCCGTCAAGGAACCGCTCGCGCCGTTCCCGGCGGAATTCAAGATCGATGTCGAAAGCACCAGCCTGCTGCTGGAAGGCGTGGGCAAGCGCGACGTCTACCAAGCCCTGCCGCTGACGCTGCGCCAGATGAAAGGCTCACTCATCCGCCGTGGTGCGACGTTGCAGTGGCAGGATGAGGAGACGCTCCCGCTGGCGCGCAAAATTTGGAATAGCATAGCGGATCATCCGCAACGGCTCAGCCTGCTGTGGCACGCAATGAATTGCTCCGCCATGTCATTCCTAGATGTCGTCATGCAACTCGGCATGAGCGGCCAGGCGGAGTTGCTCGTGGTGGAGGATGAGATCGGAGACTAGCGGAGGTGCTGCTCCGGCTACCCTCTTCTGCAAACTCAGCTCGGCCGCAGCACCGTATCCGTCGGCGTTTCGATCGGCAGCAAATCCGGATAATCGCGCGTGAAGTGCAGCCCGCGGCTCTCGTGCCGCTCCAGCGCGCTGTCGACAATGAGCGAGGCGACCAGCACCAGGTTGCGCAACTCGATCAGGTCGCACGTTATCTTGTAATTCCAGTAATAGTCGCGCACTTCCTCGCTCAGGCTGCGCAGGCGGGTCGCGGCGCGCTTCAGCCGCTTGGTCGTGCGCACGATCCCGACGTAATCCCACATCATCTGCCGGATCTCGCGCCAGTTGTGGTAAATCACCACCAACTCATCCGCGTCCATAGCCGAGCCGCTTTCCCAAGGCGTGATGTCCTTCTGCGGCGGCGGCAACTTTTCCGCCGTCACCGCATCGGCCGCGCGATGCGCGACAACCAGCGCCTCCAAAAGCGAATTGCTCGCCAGCCGGTTCGCGCCGTGCAGGCCGGTGCAGCCCACTTCGCCCACCGCCCACAAGCCCGGCAATTCCGTGCGGCCCTCCGGAGTGGTGACGACGCCGCCGCATTGGTAATGCGCGCCCGGCACCACGGGAATTGGCTCGATCGCCATGTCGATGCCGAATTCCAGGCAGCGCGCATAGATTGCGGGAAAGCGGTTCTGCAGAAACTCGCGGCTGTGGTGCGTGATATCGAGGTAAACGCACTCCGCGCCGGTGCGCTTGATTTCCGCATCGATCGCGCGCGCCACGATATCGCGCGGCGCCAGCGACTCGAGCGGATGAATCCCCTGCATAAACGCACGGCCCGTCGCGTTGCGCAGGATGCCGCCTTCGCCGCGCACCGCCTCGCTGATGAGAAACGACTTCGCCTTGGGGTGGAACAGGCAGGTCGGGTGAAATTGAATAAACTCCATGTTCGCCACCGGCACGCCCGCGCGGTAGGCCATGGCCACGCCATCGCCCGTGGCGATATCGGGGTTCGTGGTGTAGAGATAAACCTTGCCGCAGCCGCCGGTGGCGAGCAGCACGTTGTGCGCGGCGATCGTCTCCACCTTGCCGGTTTTATTGTCGAGCACGTAGACGCCGACGCACCGGTTCTCCGTCGCGTAGCCGAGCTTCTTCCGCGTGATGAGATCGATCGCCGCATGGTTCTCGAACATCTCCACGTTGGGATGGAGCGCCAGCGCGGTGAGCAGCGCCGTCTCGATCTCACGGCCCGTAATATCCTTCGCGTGCAGAATGCGCCGCTTGGAGTGGCCGCCCTCCTTGCCTAAATCGAGCTCGTGCCCGTCGCCGTTCTCGCGTTCCGAAAACGACATGCCGAGCTCGATCAATTCCTTAATGCGTTGGGGACCCTCTTCCACGATACCGCGCACAACATCCTCTTGACAGAGTCCCGCGCCGGCCTCCAGCGTGTCGCGCACGTGCAGGTCGAACGTGTCCTCGTCCGACGTCACGCACGCGATGCCGCCCTGCGCATAATTGGTGTTCGATTCCGCCCGGTTTTTCTTCGTGATGACCGCGACCGAGCCTTTCCCCGCCACGTTGAGGGCGAACGTGAGCCCGGCAATGCCCGAGCCCAGTACTAGGTAATCGTATCGATGGTCAGGTGTCATGGTGGTGTGCGCACGGCGGTAAGGGGGACACTCCCAAACCGCGCTCTCCGCAATGGTCCAACATAGTGCGGTTCATACTCCAGCCAATCGAAAAAAAATAGTTATAAGCCCCATTGCGAGAACGCTAGGCAGGCCTAATTTATTTTATGTCTTCCTATTTCACCCACAAACTGGAAAAGGACCGTGATGAAATCATCCCGCATGCGCCTTGCGCATCGCTCTCGATCGTCGATGTCGAGTCGTACCAGACCTACGTCGGCGAGAAGACCGACAAGCTCGACATGATGGTCCATATGCAGAACCAACTCGATGCGCTGACCGCGTTCACGTGGGACGTGCCGAACCAGCCGCTGAATTTGCGTCTCGTGGTCACGGGCGATCACAACGCGATGGAGCGAATCACGTTCAATAACCGGCCACCGTCCGCCTCCGGCACGGTGCGCACGCATGGCACACTCTGTCTCGTCGGTGGCGATCGCCTGCTCGATTGCGCGCGGCATGCGGACCACACGCTGCTCAAGGGCGGCCGGAATCCGAGAGGGACGCGTCCGCATGTGCTAAAAGTGCCGTCGGGCGTTTACTATATGCTCGTCTATTACCGCTTCCCGTATCCGCACGGAAATCATCCCGGGTTTACCTCTCGGTTGGATGATCATTACGATTACACCGTCTACCTGCACCACTATCCGCATCCTGCGCCCCGCGTGGCCCCTGTGCGTTTGAAGCGCGGGGTGATTCCGTGGGCGGGTGATCATGCCTCCCAAAAAGCATGGGGCGACCGGCAAACTGAATTGACCCATGTCGAAGAACCGGAGGGAACGATCCACGACCACTCCGGCAAGCCGTTCGGTTTTCTCTAACCGGAGGGTCGGCCTCTGGCCCGACCTTGGATTTCTCTCGTTGCCCAATCCATTTGGGAACGGGAATGGAACGCCGTTTTAATTCAAATAAAGCACCACGACCGGCACTACAACCCCCAGCCCGAACGCCAGCGCCGCCCACTTCACCTTCTTCGCGTTCTGGCACGCGATGATGAGCCCCATCAGAATCGTCACGATCAACGCCGCCGCCATCGTGGCCACGAGAATCTTGAAGTGCTCCGACGAATGGGGATGCCCGCCCTTGTCCCAATAGTCGCTGGTGTGGACATCGGAAAACTTGGCCATCGTCGTATCGAACCAATCGGTCTTCGGATTGTCCTGGTCCTGAAACGTCTGCCACCACCCGGTCGCGATAAAGAGCAGCAACAACGGCGAAAAGAAAACGCCGAGAAATGTGTGAGCCTGCCGTAAACGCAAAAAGATTTTGCCGCGCATCGCCGCAACGTAGCGCAGTCATCCTGAGCTTGTCGAAGGATCAGTTCAGTCGCATGATTTTAGGACCATGCCGGACGAACCCCGCAAAATCTTCGATCTCATGGACACCGAGACCGAGCCGACGGACGAGCAGTTGGCGGAGTTGATGCATTTGGTCGGAGAAGATATTCGTGCTGAGAGCGCTCGCATTCGTGAACGGCCGCGGGTTCAACTGCCTCTTAGTGTGGCCGAGAACCCTGAGTCATATCCCAAGTCCCCATCCAAGTAGCTCGTCGTGGACATTAAACCGGAATTGGTTGTCATAGCGGGGCCCAATGGTTCGGGAAAGACCACGATAACTCGCAGGGTAATTCAACATGCGTGGGGGAAAGATTGTCTGTACTTGAACGCGGACGAAATTGCGCAAGCGGAGTTTGGCGGATGGGATTCGCCACAAGCGAGTCTTCAAGCCGCGCAGAAAGTCGCAGTTATTCGGGAGGACTGTCTGCGGATTAAGAGAAGTCTTATGTTCGAGACAGTTTTCTCCGCCGCCGATAAACTCAAGTTTATCGAAAGTGCTCAGGCATCAGGGTTCTTCATTCGTCTCTTCTTCATCTGCACGGACGATCCATCAATCAACGAACGCCGGATCGCTCGTCGGCGCGGGGAAGGGGGACACGGTGTACCTCGTGACAAAATCATCAGCCGCTATTCGAAGTCGATCGCCAACTGCGCCGCCGCAATTAGTGTTATTGATCGCGCCTATATCTACGATAACTCCATCGAAGACGCTGATCCTATTCTCCTTTTTCGCACTGAAAACGGAACGCTGAAGAAAGCTTATCGCCAGCCAATTAACGATTGGGCCAAGTCGATTTTCGAGCGAGTTCGGACACCCGAAGCCGGAGCGTAGATAATGCGGTCGGAATCCAATTACATCCGAAAAGGGATTATCCGTTTCATGGGAGTATCCGCCGTCCGTCGTTGCGGCTTACGGCACATGGGACACCGTCTCGGGTCAATTTGAGGCGTATTCGATCTCTATAATCACGCTGGTCTTGTTTGTCACTTCGCTAGTGGGGGTTTGCGCCCCGCCTGCGTGGGGATCGTTTGCGCGCGGATTCGTGACCGCATGGTGTTT
>CAZZWT010000236.1:0-5172 GCA_964657775.1 uncultured Candidatus Methylacidiphilales bacterium
GGATAGGTGCCGAAATCGATGTCGAGGAACGTGCCCTGCGCGCCTTCAAAAAGAATGCGCTTCTTTTTCTCCAGTTGCTCGTGCAGCCAGACGACCGTGTTGGTGACGAAGGGCGCGAGCTTGCGACCGGCCTCCAGATAGGCCTTTTCCACTTCGCGGAAGCTGAGCGTCTTGCCGCCGAGCGACTCGAGGATCGCGTTGTTTTCCTCAATGCGGCTCTTCAGCTTCGCGGAGAAAACCTTGGGGCGGACGAGATCGATTAGCCGCAGGCCGGTGCGGGCCGCCTTGTCGCCATAGGCCGGGCCGATGCCGCGCTTGGTCGTGCCGATTTTGTTGCGGCCCTTGCGCAATTCGCGCGCTTCGTCGAGCGAGCGGTGATAGGGCAGCACGAGGTGCGCCGTCTCGCTGATGAGCAGGCGCCCGGCCAGCTTGATGCCGCGTTTTTCCAGCCCTTCGATTTCACCGACCAGCGCCACGGGATCGATAACCACGCCGTTGGCGATGACACATTTCTTGCCCGCGCGCAGGATGCCGGACGGGATGAGATGCAGGACGAACTTCTCCTGACCGATTTCCACCGTATGCCCGGCATTGTTGCCGCCCTGCGAGCGCACGACGATATCGGCTTCCCCGGTGAGGACGTCGATGATCTTTCCCTTGCCTTCATCGCCCCATTGGGCGCCGACTAAAATGGTATTCATAACGGTGGACTGATTCTTTCACGACGCGTTGGGCACATGCTGCCCAGAATTTCGCGGCTTTGCAGTATGGGGGCGGTGCGCGCTGGAATCAAAGTAAATCCGGAGGGTCGGCCTCGGGCCCGACCCTGAGCGGAGAACGTGGGGGAAGAAAAAGCCGCCGTGGGGTGCGGCGGCTTCCGAGAAAAAGTGGGCCGGAGGCCGACCCTCCGTGGAGGATTTAGTGCCCGATACCGGTGTACTGGAATCCTTCCGCCTTCATTTCCTCGCGGCTGAGGAGATTGCGGCCGTCGAAAAGGAGCGGGCTGATCATGCTCTTCTTCATTTCGGCCCAGGGCAGCGTTTTGAATTCGGTCCACTCGGTCAGGAGCAGGAGCGCATCCGCACCCTCGGCCACCTTCGCGGCGGAATCGACCATGATGCACCCGGGGACCAGCGCCTTCGCCTTTTCCATGCCCTGCGGATCGTAGGCGCGGACTTCGGCGCCCTCGGCCAAAAGCTGCTGCACCACGGAAATGGCCACGCTGCTGCGGACGTCGTCGGTGTTGCCCTTGAAGGCGAGGCCGAGCACGCCGATCTTCTTTTGGCGCAACACCCAGAGGGCCTCGCGGATCTTCTTCAGGAAGCGTTCCTTCTGGTTGGCGTTGATCTTTTCGACTTCCTCAAGAAGTGTGAACTCATACCCGAGTTCGCGCGAGATGCGGATGAACGCGGAGATGTCCTTCGGGAAGCACGAGCCGCCGTAACCGATGCCGGCGTTGAGGAACGCGCGGCCGATGCGCTTGTCCGCGCCCATGCCGTCCGCGACGCGTTCGACATTCGCGCCGGAGGCTTCGCAAATCGCGGCCACGGCGTTGATGTAGGAAATTTTGAGCGCGAGGAAGCTGTTCGCCGCGTGCTTGATCAGCTCGGCCGAGTTGAGATCGGTGAACATGATCGGCGCGTTGAAGGGCTCGTAAATCTCGCGCATGGCCGGAATGGCGCGATCGGAGGAAACGCCGACCACGATGCGGTCCGGCTTCATCAAATCTTCCACGGCGGATCCTTCGCGCAGGAACTCGGGGTTGCTGACGACGTCGATATCGGCGCCGGGGCGGACGCGCGCGATGGTCTGCGCGACCTTCTCGCCGGTCTTGACTGGCACGGTGCTCTTATCGACCACGATCTTATAAGTGTCGATGTGGACGGCGATCTCGCGCGCAACACCTTCGACAAAGCTCAGGTCGACGCTGCCATCGGGCTGCGGCGGTGTGGGCACGGCGATGAAGATGACATCCGAGGCCTTGACCGCGTCGCCGATGGACGCGGTGAACGAGAGGCGGCCTTCCTTGACGTTCTTCTTAACCAGATCCTCGAGGCCCGGCTCGTAAATCGGGATCTGGCCGTCCTGCAGCTTGTGAACTTTCTTGAGGTCGTTATCCACGCAAATGACGTGGTGTCCCACCTCTGCGAAACACGTTCCGGTAACCAACCCGACGTAACCAGTTCCTACGATGGCAAGTTTCATACGCGGGCGAGTCTGCCCACTTGTGCGCAGGAGAGCAAGAACGTCTGTACGATTTTAGGCTATCTAAATGAAAAACGCAGAGGCGATTTTCGACTCGTATCTATTACTAGTAGAGCTACGTAAGGGGATCAGGCGAGTGGAGAGAACCCGCCTATAAATGCGGCGAGCGCAGCTGGTACCTTGGAAACGCTTTCAACGTCAGCGAAAAATAGACCGTGCGATCGCTTTGGTTATTCAACTCGCTGTCGGAATAGCTCAGCCCCAATTGCCACGCGTCGAGATCGCGGTAGACCGTGTATTGTTGAAGCTGCAGGTGCCCCGTCGTCGCCTCGAATTGTTCCTGCGCCTCGAACTGCCAGTGCTCGTTCATGCGGTAAAAGAGATCAAGCGTCGCCTGGTTGCTGTCGTCGAAGATCGTGCTGTGATTGATGTAGGCATCGCCCACCGTGAACTGGAGCGACGGATCCGGGCTCCAAACGATGTTGTTGTCGATTTCGTTATAGCTATTGTTGCTGAGCGCCGTCGAGGCCAGCGTCTGCAACTGGATCTGCGGTGTCGGCGAGATGGTCAGCTTATTGAATAAATTACTGAGCGTGTCGCTCGAAGTGGCCGCGCTGAAGTTGTGGTCGAAATCGGCATCGGCGTAGGTTTGCAGCGTGACGAGATCGTAGTTCGCGCCATCGCGCTTCGTCTGGATTTTATTCCACACCCCGAACCGCACCACGGCCTGCCGGTCGATCGAGTCGATCGAGTTGTACTCGGTCCAGTCGAGCGGCTGAAGCTGGGTGGAATACAGGCGATTATCGAAGCCGCGAATATCGTTCGGGCTCACCGTCGGCGCGGGCGCATATTGCGCGTCGAAGAACGGCTCGATCTCATGGCGAATGCCGTTGATGCCGAGGTTGGGGTCCTTCACGTCGAGCCACGTGCGCGAAATCTTGAAGTCGCCGGAGAGCCCGACATCGCCGGCAAAGCGCGCCTCGTCGTTCTTGATTTTGTTCGTACTGGCATCCCCATTCAGGTTTGTAGTGTCGTAAAGATTCGAGTTGTTGTCCGTGTAATACGTGAAACGCCCGCCGATGCGCGGCGTAAGCGTGAGGAAGTTGAAGTACTGGTGTGGCAGCGAAAACTCGTGGTACGTGTCGTAGCGATACGCACTGTAATTGCTCAATTGGCTCGCGTTGTACCCGGGCGTGTTGCCGGGGTGATAATAATCATACGCCGTGGTCTGCGGCATATTGCTGGGGAAGGAATTGTAGGGGTAATCGAGCGGCGAGCGGAAATATTGGGTGTCGGCAAACTTGCGCTGAAAATTCACCACGCTGTTCTGGCTGGTGTACATCACGGGCGAGTCGAAGATCTTCATCTGCTTCACGTCGATCTCGAACTCCGGCAGGCGCTCCACCGTTTCGAAGAACGGATTCATCTGCGGGGCGGCGAGCAGTGACATGGTGAAGTTCGGCTCCGTCGCGTTGAGGCTGATGAAATTCGCCGGCTGATTTTCCTGCTGATATTCGCTCTGGAAATAATCGCGTGTGATCCACGGGTCGCTCCACTTGTTCAGGTCCGCGGTCGAGGAGAAATCGGGCGTCAACTGCAGGTACTGCTGGTAGGCGAGCCGGTACCGGTTGTCGTAGGGCACGCCGTCGTAGACGTTGTGGTTGGCGACGTCGCCATGTGCCGGCGCGTTGGGGATGCTCGGGTCGGTCTGCGAATAGAGATTGTCCTGCGCGTAGTAGGTCTTGAGCAGGATATCGCTGGTCAGCGTCGGGTAATATTGGACATCCACGCCGCCGGCGTAACCGCGTTTTTCGCGCACGTCGAACTCGACATCGCCGCGCAATTTGGAGTTCGCCACCCAGTTGTATTTGTTGTCGATGAAGTAGCCAAACTGGCTGCTGTCGCCGATCTGGAACTGGTAAGTCGGGCGCGAATCGGTCAGCGATTGCACGAAGACGGGAAAGTAAAAGCAGGGCACATCGCCGATGAAGAGCACGACGTTCTTCAGCACCACCTCATCGTTCGGCCGATACTCGATCGTACTCGCCTTCAGGCGGAAGCTGGGCTTCTCGCGGTTACTCGTGGTGAAGTAGGCGTTCGTCAGCCGGTAATGATTGAAGCCTGGCGTGGTGATCGACTGGCCCTTGAGAAAGCGCGGATAATCGGCCGCGGTAAAATTGGCGGAGGTGATCGCCTTGGTGTCGAGATTGTAGGTGATGCTGTCGCCGCGATAAACCTTGCTGGCGGAGAAGAGGCGCGCGTTGCCGGTGGCGATCATCACCTTCGTCGCGCGATCGAAGACGACGTGATCGGCGAAAAGAACGTCGCCTTTGTAGCGCACCACCACGTTGTCATCGGCCGTGGCGATTTCGCCCACGTAGGTGTTCTCGCCATCGGCGCGAATGCTGACGTCGCTATCGCCCGCGCTGCTCTTCGGCGGCAGGGTGGAAACATCCGGCGCCTCATTCGGCACCGCGGTTGGCGGCAGCGTCGAGACGTCCGGCGCCTGATCAATCGGTGTGGGTGTGGCCGGAGTGGGCGGATTGGTGGGGACCGAGACCGGTGTGTCCGGGCTCGGTTGCTGTGTCGGCGCCGGTGTCTGCCCCCGCATCGGCAAGATCGCGGAAATTACACAAAAAACCGTAAAATGGAGGGTAAATCGAGGTCGCCTCAAGTAACAAATTGGTAGCAGCGCCCCTCGGAAGTGCCAATAACAAAGTCCTAGGGACGGCGGTAAAGATTGGGTGACAGACCTTGCGGCCGACAGTGATGGCGGCGACCTGCGTCCGCCGTCAAGAATCCTCGGGACGTCGCCACAGGCCCGCTTTGGTGATTTGCGCGAAGGCGGTTTCGTGCGCCCTAACGAAATGACAGCGAGCGCGGACCGCCGCCATTACTGCCGTCCGCAGGACTGCCAAGGAGGAGAATCGAACTCCTGACCAAGGGCTTATGAGTCCCCTGCTCTAC
>CAZZWT010000237.1:0-5171 GCA_964657775.1 uncultured Candidatus Methylacidiphilales bacterium
GGGCAGATACCCAAGTGGCCAACGGGGGAAGACTGTAAATCTTCTGGCTTTGCCTTCACAGGTTCGAATCCTGTTCTGCCCATTCTTTTCATTAGCAGGATCAAGTCTTACGCGTGATCACCGCCTAGGAAAAGTCTCATCTGTACCACGGAGAAATCTGCGGGCTCCGCAAAGGTGGACTTGTAATTTCTGCGTGTGGTGTACCTTGCCTTCAAATGCAGCACACGCAAAATGGCGAAAGGAATCTATGAGCGAAACAAAAAAGGCCTGGCTGGTGACGGGTTGCGGGTCCGGTTTTGGCCGCGCGCTGGCGGAAAAAATCCTGGCTCGCGGCGATTGTCTGGTAGCGGCCACGCGGCGACCGGAGGTTTTGGAAGAGTTGCGCGCCGGTCATCCCGAAACTTTTCGCGCGGTGAAAGTGGATCTCGAAAGTCCCGCGCAAATCGATGCGCTCGTCGATCAGGCCACGGCGGCGTGGGGCCGGATTGACATCCTGATCAACAACGCCGGTTATGGACTCATCGGGGCCTTGGAGGAAACAGCCCGCGAGCAAATGATGGATCTGTTTGAGATCAATTTTTTCGCCGCGGTCCGCTTGATGCAAAAAGTATTGCCGCAGATGCGAGCGCGTCGGCAGGGGCACATCATCAACATTTCGGCGGCGGCGGCGATTGCGAACTACCCGGGTTTCTCGCTTTACGGCGCATCGAAAGCGGCGCTGGCGAGCGTGTCCGAGGCGCTGGCTCAGGAAACCAAGGCCTTCGGTGTGAAAATCACTTTGATCGAGCCGGGACCTTTTCGCACCCATTTCATTTCCGAGTCCCTCGTGCGCGGTGGCGCTGGCGCCGAGGAGTACGAGGGCACGGTCGGCCGGTTCGCGGCTTTGTTGCAAAAAATGGACGGCAAGCAACCGGGCGATCCGGCCAAGGCGGCGGAAGCTATCCTCGCCATTACGGATGTGGCCAGCCCGCCGCTTCACCTGGCCTTAGGCAAATATGCCATCGATAAGGTGGAGCGGACCTGTGCCGCGCGCTTGCGAGAGAACGAAAGCTGGAAGCAAGCGGGCTTGGGGACTGAGTTTTCCTGATCGGCACCACTCTCGCTATCAATGACGTTCACATCTGGATGAGTGCCGCACGTGGTCATGGCGAACGAGTCTAGTCGCCATCGAAGCGGAGACTGATCAGGCGCCGTTTTTTTGCTTTACCCTGCTCGGTTTTGGCGGACTCGCCATTTTCATCCCAAGCGGCGATTCGGGTCAAAAACGATGTCAGGGGGCAATTGAATCGGGGATTATCCGGGGAAAGCCGCCGCAGTAGGGACTGGGCGAAGGGAGCGAAGATGCTTTTACGGAAAAACCATCGCTCCTGGACGATTCGTTTCCACTTTGGTTTCTGCGGGTACCAGCAGACGTCAGGCTCGGCGGCGTATCCAAACATAGGAAAAGGTGATTCCAAAAACACCCTTGTCAAAATCAGGACCGCGTCGTGAGACCCGAGTCTGATTTCCGATGGGTCCTTTGCGGTCGCCGGAAAAATGGGGTGTGGCGGACCAATCGGCTAAGCCGTGCTACGGGGTTTTCGACGTCACGCCGGTGTAGGCATGGGCTCTGCCGCCATAGGGAGGGAGGTTGCCGGGGCGTTTGGAGGCGAAATCGCCTGAAGGGCGATGGCCGGGGACTACGCCGGAATTCGGGGTGGAGGCGTTAGGGTTGACCGGGTTATCGAGGGCACGGACTGGCAGGGTGTTGAGCGCAGAGACGATCAAGATCGCACCGGCCAGCACGGCAAGCTTGAGGAGAAAGGGTTGGATTATGTGCATGCGTTGCCTGGGCGCATAGACCGTGCCGGTCCGTGGTTTACCTCTGGCGCGACGACGTTGCGATTTTGGGGAACCCGGTTTTTGCCGCAAATAGCGAGCCGGCCTCTCGCATTTTCGACTGTGGAAAGCGTCGATGAGCTTTCCTTTGGCTCGAATACTTAAGTCAATTTAGTGGCTGCTGCTGGCGACGGCGAGCTGGCTGGTGATCGTGGTGAAGACGCCTTTGATCGTGGCGCCCAGGCGCAGCAGCACAGAGATGGCAACAACTGAAATGAAAGCCAGGATCAAGGCGTATTCCACCAAGGTCTGGCCCCGTTTACCCCGGTTACGAATTGGTCGCGTCATAGCTTTCTCTGCTATCGGCACCTGACATGATGTCTTTAACGACTTCTTTTTTATCTTCGTGGATAACTCGGAAGATCGCTGGGAAAACCTTTATGATCGAAAAGTCGATCTGCCTGACGTAAGTACTACAGCGGATTTCACCATGCGCCTGCCTTCCCTTCTCACCCTTTTGCTGGCCGGCCTGTTGATCCTCACGGCGGGCAGCATCGGCTGGCTCGGCTATTCCAGCGGCCGCCAGCAGGTAAAGCGCGTGGCGGAGGATGAGTTCGCTCTGGCCAACGGAGCGGCAACAGCCGAGGTCACAAATTTCCTGAACGAGCCGGTCAATCGCCTGCTCGACGAGCTTTCGCTACGAGCCCGGCGCGGGATGTTGAACCTGAAGGATGATCGCGCGCTCGGGACCGAGTTGGCTGAGCGCCTGCGGGTGAATCCAGGGCTGGCGTGGATTGATTACAGCGATGCGGCGACGGGGCGCTTCATTGGCGTGTGGCGGACGAAGGAACGTGACGTGGTGCTGAACATTTCGATGCCCGGCCAGGGCGAGGCACATGAGGAGATCATCCATCCCGACGGCACGACTTCGCCTTACCAGCGCCAGCGGGCCAAGAACTACGATCCGCGCGAGCGCGAGTGGTACAAGAACGCGATCGAAGCCGATTCCACGGTGTGGAGCGAGCCCTACGCGTTTCTCGAAGGGGACCTCGGCATCACCGCCAGTCGCGCGTGGCGGCCGGTCGATTCCGCCGCGCCGGTGGGAGTCTTCGGCGTCGATTTTTACCTCAAGGATTTGCAACAGCTGCTGGATCACGTGTCCGTGAAGTTCCACGGCGCCGCGCTCATCATGCAGCCGGATGGGAAGTTGATCTGCGCGTCCACGCACGCGGATGTCGCCACCCTGACGCCTGCGCTGGCCGCGTGGATCAAAGCCAATCCTTCCTTCAAAGACATCAATGGCCAGTTGAGCAATCATCTGGTGCCGATCAAGGCGGGCGGCGTGCGGTATCTCGCGGCGCTGGATCATGTCGATACACCCTCGGGTCTTCACTGTGTCGTCGCGGGGATGGTGCCGGAAGAGGTGATTTTCCACGAGGTCAACCGTGCGGGCAGGTGGATGGAGGAGGTCGGGGTATCCGGCGTCGCCTTCGCCATCCTTGCCGGGCTTTTCATCTCGTATCGCATTACCGAGCCGCTCCGCGTGCTGGGGGATGACCTGGCCAAGGTGGGCCAGTTCTACCTCGCGCCGCAGGTCGGGTCGCACTCGGTGGTGACCGAGGTGAACCAGCTCCGCGAGGCCAGCGATCGCATGAAGTCGGGCCTCCGTTCCTTCATCAAGTACGTGCCAGACGATCTCGTGCGCCGGCTTCTTTCCAGCGGCAAGGAGGCGGTGCTCGGTGCGGAGACCCGGCGCCTGACCATTTTCTTTTCGGACATCGAAGGCTTCACCGCCCATACCGAGCAAGTTCCAAGCAATGTTCTGATCAACGAACTGGCCGTCTACTTTGAGGTTTTGCGGCGCCGCGTGCGGCAACATTCCGGCACGATCGATAAGTTTATCGGCGACGGGCTGCTCGCGTTTTTCAATGCGCCGGAGGATGTGCCCCACCATGAGAACCTCGCCTGCCGCGCCGCGTTGATCGGCCTGCAGGAACTCGCGCTGGAGGTGAAGGAGGGGCACATGGCCAACTTTCGCACGCGCATCGGTCTCCATTGCGGTGAGGTTCTGGTCGGCAACATCGGCACGCCGGAACAGTTCGGCTACACCGTGCTTGGCGATGCGGTCAACGTGGCGAGCCGGCTCGAGGGTCTCAACAAAATGTATGGCACGACGATCCTGGCCAGCGGCGACGTCCAGCACGCGGCCGGAGTTGATTTCGAGTGGCGGCATCTCGATCGCGTGGCCGTGATGGGCCGCACGGGCAGCATGGATATTTTTGAGCTGATGGGACTGAAGGACGGCGTGGAGGAGGACCGGCTACACAATCGCAAACGATATGAAGAGGCGCTGGGGCATTACCTCGCGGGTTCGTTCTGGGATGCGCGCCGCATCTTTGGGCAATTGGCGGAACAGCAGCCGGTGGACAAGGCCGCGCTGCTGATGATGACGCGCTGCGAGCACATACTCTCGCAGGACGTGCCGGGCAATTGGGACGGGGTTTATGTCTATAAAGTGAAGTGAATAGCGCGCTCGAATTCAAAAGGTAGCCGGCGCAGGCCCTTCGCGGTGCGTGCGCGAGTCCTAAAACAAATCGGTGATCGCGCTGTAGATGTCGCCTTTGCGCCACTCGGCCCAGGCGCGATTGCGTTTCGCTTGTGAAAAGCTTGGATCGATCTGGACGGCGAGTGAGAAATCGGCCACCGCGCCTTCGAAGTCGCCGCGCTGCTGCAGGACGAGGCCGCGGTTGTTGAGCGCGTGCTCATCGTTCGGGTCGATCTGCAGCGCACGATCGTAGTCGGCCAGCGCGGCGACGGGTTGGTGATCGTGAAATTCAGCCACGCCGCGATTATTGTAGGCCTGCGAGAAATCGCGATCGAGCTTGATCGCCTGGTCGGCGAAGGTCACCGCGCCTTTGTAATCGCCCTTGGCGATCTGAGCCGAGGCGAGATTACTGAACGCCTCGGCATTCTTTGGGTTGAGCTGCGCCGCCATCGCGTAATCGGCGACCGCGCCGGCGAGGTCGCCCTGAGCCTGCTTCACGATGCCGCGATCATCCAAGGCGCTATCGTTCTTCGCATCGATGGCCAGCGCGGAGTTGTAATCCGCCAGCGCCGCAACCAGGTCGCCCTGGAATTTCTGGGCGTTGCCACGGTTGTTCAGCGCGTTCGAGTTCTTTGCGTTGATCGCCAGCGCTGCGTTGTAATCGGCCAACGCTTTGCCCGACTCGCCCTTGTGATACCACGCCAGGCCCCGTTCGTTCAGGGCCGCGTCATCCTTTGGGTCGATCGTCAGCGCCTCGTTGAAATCGACAATCGCGCCAGCCCAATCCTGCTTCTCCGATTTCACCTCG
>CAZZWT010000238.1:0-5065 GCA_964657775.1 uncultured Candidatus Methylacidiphilales bacterium
CGTTTGCCAAGCCGAACTATGGTTATGGATTTACCGCAATTGCACCCTTGCATTTTTCAGCCACCTCCCACAGCTTAATCGGCCATGCTTTGGGGACGTCCGCGCTTAACTATTTATGGTGTTACCGCTCTTTTGAGCGCCGCAGCCCTGCTCTGCCTGCGCGCCGGCGGAAAACCGGTCGATCGTCCTCCCGCTGCCGCTATTCCTCCCGCACCGGCCGCATTTATCGATGCGCCACTGGTCACCTACCCGGCCGTCACGCCCGAGACCTCCCTCAACGCTCGCTGCATCGCCGACCTGCGGCAGCTCAAGACGGCCACGGGCTCGCCGCGCCTGCCCACGCCCAACCCATGGTTCCCCATCGATTTCTACCAGGGCACCCTGACCCGCGCGCAATTCGAGCAGAAGCTCCACTCGCTCTACGATCCCTTCAACGCCTTCGCGCCCTACCTCGACATCAACGACCAGCGCGTGATCGTCTACCCCTCCGCGAAGGACAAGAGCATCCCGCAATTCGTCCTCCAGTTCGCGCCGCCGAACCAGCCGCGCGAGCCCATGCGCTGGTTCCGCACACCGGCCGAGTTTCGCGCGCTCTCGCGCCCGCTCGATAAGCCGCTGCAGGGCCTGCGCGTCGCGATCGACCCCGGCCACATCGGCGGTCCGTGGGCGCAGATGGAGGAACGGAGCACCCGTTACCATGGCAGCGCGCCGGTCAATGAAGGCGACCTGAATTTGATTACCGGCCGGCTGCTGAAGGCCGAACTCACTGCCATGGGCGCGAGCGTCTACGTCGTGCGCGATTCCACCGAGCCGGTCACGCCCTACCGCCCCGCCGACATGATGGAGCCGGCGCGTGAACTTCTCCTCGCCCACTCGCGCAACGCCACCAACCTGCACGCGCTTCCTCCCGACAAGCTCAACCTCCTGTTCGGCCAGCGCCTCGTCGAGCTCTCCGAGTTCCTCTTCTACCGCTGCTCCGAGATCATCGAGCGTGGCAACCGTATCCGGAACAATTTCGTGCCCGATATCACCGTCACGCTTTACATCGACGCCACGCCGCGCAGCGGCCGTGGCCAGACGACGCCGGGCAACGCAAACATCTTTTTCGTCGGCGGCAGTTACACCAAGTCCGAGATGCAGGATCCCGAGATGCAGCGCCGTTGCGTGTATAAGATGCTGGAAGGCGGCGCCGATATCGAGGCGGAAGTGGCGGGCGATATTTCCAATGTCTTCACGCAGCGCACCGGTCTCGGCCCGGTCAAGTACGGCGATTCCGCCACGACGCGCTCGGTCATTCCCGGCAACCAATATGTGGTCGCGCGCAACCTCGCGGCCAACCGCGAGTACGACGGCCCGGTCGTTTGCACGGAACCGTATTTCATGAACAATGTCGTCGTCTACCAGCGCCTGCTCGCCGGGGATTACGACGGCAAAAGGGTTTTCAACGGCAAGCCCTATACGAGCATTTTTCGCGAATACGCCGACTGCGTCGCGCAAGGCTTGGTGAAGGCCTACTCCACCACCAGCCCTACCGTCATTGCTTCCGGCCCGCAGGCCACCACCAGCCCTGCCACTCCACAAGCGAAGTAGCTCGCTGCGGACTCCCTTCACCCCGGCAGAGGAGCCTGTTCATTGACAATTTGATGGATAAGTTTTATCTCTAAATATAGATATTTTAAATATTAATCTTAATGAATACGGTTTAAGATACTCGGCATTCGTTGTGGTAAAAGCTTCAGCCTTATCTATCAACTCGCTGTGCGAAAGTGAGCATGGATTACTATTTACTCGATGAAAATGGGGAGAAAAAAGGGCCGTACAGCCTGGAGCAGGTCCGGGCCATGTGGGAAGCGGGGAAGGTCAATCTCGATACCTTTCACTGGACGGAAGGCATGACGGAATGGCAGCCGTTGCGGACGATCGAAAAGACCATTTATTCCAAGCGGGTGCAGGTAAAAAAGGCGTTGGCGCCCTCGGTCACACCAAGAGTGTCCACCGCGGCGGATTGGGTCCAGAAGACCCAGGCGAAGAAGCCCGCCTTTAATTGGAGCTTTATTTACTATGCGTTTCTTTTTGTCGTCGTAGCGGGCGTGATGACTTACTTCATCTTTCCCAACGCCGTCGATAGCGTGATCGCGCTCGCTTACCCTCCACCGCCCCAAGAGCTCCCACAAAGGCCCGTCGTGGTCACCCCGCGACCGGCACCGGCGACGGCTCCTCCCCGAGCCATGCCCCAGGTGGCGCCGCCGGTCGTGCCGCCGGAGCCCCCGCAGAAATATTCCATCGAAGAAATCAAGGACGCCATCCAGAAAAATCTGGTCGCGGCTGGCGTGATTCAACCCGGTACCCCGTGCGACTGGCAACTGCTGCAGTACACGGACGAAAAGGACGTCCGCTACGAACTGTTCGCGCATCTCTCGGGGGGTGCGACCAAGTTCTGCACGGGAATGGTGGCCCTTGATCCCAAGAAGCACCGAATCATCATCAGTTCGCAACTCTCTGGCTGAGAGATTATCTTTCGACTTACGACCGTTTTCACTGTTGTTTCCTAAAAGCGGCGATAAATTCAAGGGCGTGCACGTGCCAAGTCCGTGCACGTGAAGCACAAACCTATGTCACGCGTGATGGAACTCGAAGATCTGGTCCCCGGGGTACAACTCGGGCACTATGTCATCACGGAAAGGATCGCCCAAGGCGGCATGGGCACGGTCTTCAAGGCGCTGGAACCGGCGCTGGAACGCTACGTCGCCATCAAGGTTCTGCGGCCCGAGTACGCTTCCAACGTGGCTTACGTGCAATACTTCCAAGAGGAAGCGCGCGCCGTCGCCGCCCTGCGCCATCCGAACATCATCCCGATATTTTACATCGGGCAGGAGGGCAATGTCGTTTTCTTCAGCATGTCCTACATCGAGGGCGAGACCTTCGAGAACTGGATCGACAACAAGCGCTGGTTCAACGAAGAGCAGGCCAAGTGGTTCCTGAGTCACGCCGTCGCCGCGCTGCACTCCGCGCATAAGGCGAACATCGTCCACCTCGACATCAAGCCGGCCAATTTCCTCGTCGATCGCGCCAACAACATTCTGCTGACCGATTTCGGCCTGGCGCAAAAAATCGTCAAGGACGCCGAGGAAGCGGGCGAACGCGAGGCTTTCGGCACACCCGCCTATGTCTCGCCGGAGCAGATTTCGCGCGCCCCCACCGACCAGCGCACCGACATCTACTCCCTCGGCGCCACCCTCTTTCACCTGATGACCGGCCAGCAGCCTTTCAACGGCGCGACGCTGGAGGACATCATCTGGGGCCATCTCGAAAAGCCGTTCCCCGCCGATATCGCGCGCGAAGCCGGGGTGCCGACGGGCTGGATTTTCCTCATTCAAAAAATGATGGAGCGCGAACCCGAGCGCCGCTTCGCCGATTACCGCGAACTGCGCACGGCGCTGGAAAACGTCCACACCTTCCGCTATGAGACGCAGCAGATCGACCTCGCGCCCGTGACCAAACCGGTCTGCGTTCCCCGCTCCGGTCACAATGCGATGACGCTGCACGGCCTCCTCGCCCCGACCAAGCAACAGTGGAGCGTGGCCGAGGCCAAGACCGGCTCGTCCCTCCGCCTCTCGCGCAAGCAGGTGGAAGAAGCGATGAAGGACCGCATGGAGCCCTTCCAAGTACAGGTCCTGGAAAACACCATTCGCGATTTGTGCGAGCCGCGGGAGGACGATCCCGCCGCGCTGGCCGAAGTGATGCAGCAGGTTCCCGGCTACGAAAGCGCCGTCCGCATGCTGGTCGATTTCATGATCAACCCGAATGGCGACGACCCGTCGGCCCAGTCGATGCCGGCCACCGACGCGCTGGAGACGCTGGGCCTGGAACGCGCGCGCAATCTCGCCATCACCTTTTTCTCGCTCAACTACGAGACGCCCAAGTCGGCCGTGTTTGACTGGATGCCGTTGTGGCGCCATCAGATCGCCGTTGGCGTGGTCATCGATTTCCTCTACGACGCCCTCGACCTGAAGCGCTGCGGCTTTGAATACGCCACGGGCACGTTCCACGACATCGGCAAGATGATCCTGGCGGAGCTTTTTCCCTTCGCCTACTTCACGGTGATGAACCAGTCGATGCTCGACACCCGTTCGCTCTACACCTGCGAAATGGAGATGTTCGGCATGAGCCACGCCGAGGTCGGCGCAAACTGGCTGAAGCAAAATGATTTTCCGCCGGCGATGGTCGAAGCCGTCCTGCGCCACGAAACGCCGGCGCGGGTGAGCCGCAACACCCTACTGCCGCATGCGCTTATTTCCGCCAATCATCTCATGAAACAAATCGGCGTTGGCTACAGCGGCAACGCCCTGCTCGATATCCACACGTGGGCCGAGTCGCCTTCGACGCAATACATGTGGGAAGCCCGCGGCAACCAGGAGTACGAATACGAGGATTTCGCCAACGACATCCTCAACCAGTTCGAGCAGTTCCCGGATTTGCTTTAAGTCTTCTTCGTGGTCCAGGCCACTTGTTGCCCGGACCACGAAAAAAAGGATCGCCTTCGGTCTGCCTTAAACCTTCGCGTCTTCTTCCCAGGCGATGCGGTGCTGCTTCGTCACGGCCATTAACTCCAGATCGTTCAGGCTGAGAAAATACTCCAAGCTCGCCTTGTAATCGGGCAGATAATCCCACGGGCGCGGCGTCACTTGGTCCGTCGCGGCGGCGCAGGCCCACAGGATGCGGGTCGATTTCTCCACGGCTTCGCAACTCGCTTTCAGGTCGGCCACGGCTGCGCCCTCGGGCGTAAACTCAAACGCGCTCGGCGGCTTCGGCACCGGTGTAATGACGTCCCGGATGCGCTTGTAAGTATCCATGACAATCTCGTTCTCCGAGTTGCCACGGGCATAGTGCTCGAATTTCAGCAGGTTGGGAACGTCACGAAAGTTCATCGAATTTCGCTTTTTATCCTACCAAGCCACTGGCGAATTGCAACGGCGCGGACAAGCCCCCCGGTAACAATCGCGTCACATGAGCAACGGAGACAACCATAGGACGGGTGGCCCGGGCTACTTGTTGCCCGGGTCGC
>CAZZWT010000239.1:0-5053 GCA_964657775.1 uncultured Candidatus Methylacidiphilales bacterium
CGATATGTTCGCTCATCCAATCGGTAATCTGGCGAAGCTTATAACCCGGCAGGGCGGAACTGACGCCGCGCGCGCCCTTCAACACCTCGCCGTAGTTGCGCGCGAGGTGAATCGCAATGGCTTGGGCGAGACCCTGGACGTAAAGCGGACTGGCACGGCGATTCAGCAACTCGTCGCGGAGCCGCTCCATCAACGTCGCCAGCGCGGCATCGGTGAAGGCCGAGACATCGCGCAACCGCGCACGGGCCGCATCGGAGCCGAAAACTTCTTCCATGGCGCGTTGCTGCAACGGCTGCTCGATAAACACGGCGATGGAGGTGAAAGGCGCCGACGAAATCGCTTTCCAGCGCACATCGTAAGGCGCGCCGCCGGAGGTGAGGAAAAACGAGCCGCGCCGGAGGCGATGGGTGAGCCAGGGGCGCCGGCCTTCCCGTTCCTGGAAGTCGACCTCGCCGGTCAGGGTCATGACGAGGGACGATTCGCTGACCGAGGGCAGCGGCAGGGTATCGACCTGGGGCGGAAGCTCGGTGATGCGGGCCTTGATCTCGCGCCAAGCCTCGCCGCGGCTGGCGCGCAGGCACTTTCCACCGACGAAGCGAGGAAAGCCTTGAGCGGAAGTCGCCTCAGGAACTGGCATAGGAAGAAATTCCGCCATGCCACGCGAAAAGGCGAGGTCATATTGCAGAAGCGCGAACCGAGGCGGGTGGGTTCTTGCAAAAAGTCTCAGCCGAAACGTCGCGCCGGCCCAGGTTTCAGAGGTGGAAATCGCGTTGGCATGTGATCTGCCAATTAAAAGTCGCGCCGGGATTCCGATGTGGGATCCGGCGCAGACCATGAACGATCAAAATCAATTCAACCGCCGTCAGATGGTGGGCGGAATCGCCGCCACCGTTGCCAGTTTTTCCATCCTGCCCTCGCTGGCAGGCCAAACCACTATGAGCTCCACTTCCCAACCTCCGCAGCCACTCCAAGACCCCACGAAAAAATATCCCGCGCCTCCTTTCAAGGGGCAGTCGCAGCCTTGGCCGGGGCTCGCGAGCAAAATGGATCCCGTGCCGGATCACGGCGAGAAAAGCTATCGCGGCTCGGGCCGTTTGGCCGGGCGCAAAGCTCTCATTACGGGCGGCGATTCGGGCATGGGGCGCGCCGCGGCGATTGCTTATGCGCGGGAAGGCGCGGACGTGGCGATCAACTATTTTCCAACCGAGGAAGAGGACGCGAAGGAAGTCATCGCGCTGATCAAGGCCGAGGGCCGGGTCGGGCTCGCACTGCCGGGCGATCTGCGGGACGAAGCATTCTGCCAGAAGTTGGTGGAGGACGCGGTGAAAGGTCTCGGTGGTCTCGACATCGTGGTGAGCAACGCCGGCCGCCAACAGGCGCACGAATCGATCCTCGATATTTCGACAGAGCAATTCGACTGGACGATGAAGACGAATATTTACGCGCCGTTCTGGATCATCAAGGCGGCGCTGCCGCATTTGAAGCCGGGCTCGGCCATCATCGGCACGACGTCGGAACAGGCGACCGATCCGACGCCCGATCTCTACGACTACGCGCAAACGAAGGCCGCGACGACGAACTACGTGCGCTCGCTGGGCAAGCAACTGGCCCCGAAAGGCATTCGCGTGAACGGCGTGGCACCGGGGCCGATCTGGACCCCGCTGCAAGTCAGCGGCGGCGCGAGCCAGGAAAAGCTGAAGAATTTTGGCGGTCAGACGCCGATGAAGCGCCCTGGGCAACCGGTGGAGCTCGCCTCCATTTATGTGCAACTGGCCGCGGCGGATGCGAGCTATGCGACGGGCCAGGTCTATGGCTCCGCCGGCGGCGCGGGCATGCCTTGAACCCGGGCCGGCCTTCCGGCGTTGCCTGGGGACGCAAAGAGGGTAAAAAGGCGGGATGCAGCTTGCCGAAGTCAAACCGTGGGGCCGATCTCTGCATGAGTATCGGCTCATGTTTTCGCTTTCGGATCACGACCTCGACCAGCGGGTTCTGGGCTGTGGGGACGGCCCGGCCAGCGTGAATGCCGAATGGCACGCGCTTGGCGGAAAGCACTATCGCTCGGTCGATCCGATTTACGCCTTTTCCGGCCCTGAGATCGAATCGCGAGTGCGCGAGACCTACGACTCGATCGTCTCGCAGGTGAAACAAAACCAGCATCGCTACCTCTGGAACCATTTTCCCGACCCGGACGCGCAAGGCCGGGCACGACTCGCCGCGATGAATCGCTTTTTAAGCGACTACGATTCCGGTCGGGGCGAGGGCCGCTACATCGCAGGCAGCCTTCCCACTCTGCCTTTTGCCGCCGAAGAATTCGACCTCTGCCTTTGTTCTCACCTGCTTTTTCTCTACACGGAACAATTGTCGTTCGACTTTCACCTCGCCGCGCTGCTCGAACAATTGCGGGTGGCCAACGAAGTGCGCGTATTTCCCCTATTCGATCTGAGCTGCCAAAAATCGGGGCATCTCGATCCGATCCAAGAGGCATTAAAGGACCGGGGTTATTTCGTTGAGCGGGTGAAAGTGGCTCACGAATTTCAAAAGGGGGCCAATGAAATGCTTCGCGTGCGGGCTAAAAGCGTAACACAAAAACGAGGGCATAACGCCGAACAGGGTATATAGAAAAAGGAGCTAACGCTGTTACTCAATCGTTGCTCGCCCGCACTTGCTTCGCACGGGACTATCGGCCTAGCTTGACGGGCGGCAAAAGGTTTTATGTATATCCCCATTTCGCTCTTGCGCCGGAACGAGCGAGAAAATTTTCTTTCGCCGCGGGATATAGAGAAAAAGCAGATCGCCATCCAGGACGACAGTGCGCGGGAGCTGGACGGCTCGACGCGGTTCCTGCAGCGGCGGGCCATGCTGGCGGCGGTCGCGCCGGAGAGCCTGGACGTCGCATTCGAGCGCTACATCGGGGACAACGACCTCCTGCCGATCAACTATCTTCAGTTGGGCACGATGCGCAGTCGAGCGGTGGGCCGACTCCGCTACCTGGACCGGCGCGTCAACAGAAACGGCATGGCGACCGGCTTTCTCATTTCGCCCGGGCTGGTGTTGACCAATCATCACGTCTTTGGCGGACCGCAGTTATTCAGCAATCCCCTGATCGATTTCGATTATGCCTATGACATCGATGGGAATGAAATGGACAAAATCACTTTCCGTCTCGACCCGGCGAAATTCTTCTATACGAACGAGGCGCTCGATTCCACGCTCATCGGCATCGAGGAAACCGATGAGACCGGCGCGCACCACATCCGCGAGCGTGGGTATCTCGTCCTGAATCCCGCGCCGGGCAAAGCGGGCATCGGCGATTACGCCACCATTATTCAATATCCCGACGGCAATTATCAGCAAATCGCCTTGCGACAGAATAAAGTGCTCCAGATCAACCCAAATGCGGTGATCTATGAGACCGATACTTCTCCCGGCAGCAGCGGCTCGCCCGCCTTTAACGACCAGTGGCAGGTTTTTGCCCTCCATAGCGCCGGGGTCGCGAAGAAGAACGACTCGGGCCAGTATATCGACAAGGACAATAAGCCGATCCCCGTCGTGAATGGCCAGATCGACTCCAGCCAGATCGTGTGGGAAAGCAACACGGGTATCCGCGTCAGCTCTCTCGTAGCCGACTGGTTGAGCCAGCCAACGCTGAAGGGAAATCCCGCGCTGGCTTTCCTCTCCGATCCCGCTTACTCCGATGCGAAGGAGCAAAATTCCTCTCAGCCGGCGCCCGCCACGACTTTGGGCACCGAATCCACCGTTGCCTCAACCCCTAACCCCACCTCCGAACCCATGGACCTCACCCTCGATCCCGCCCGCTCTGGCACGAGCATCACCATCAACGTCAATCTTGCTGGCCAAGCCACGCCGCCGGTGGTCGTGAGTCCCGTGACGCCAGTTGCGCCCCAACCGACGGCGGTCGCGGCCCCGGTCGCGCCCGCGCCCTCCCCCGCGTCGACGGACACGGAGAGCTTTGAGTCCAAGCTGGAGCAAGAACAGGCCAAGGATTTCTCCAGCTATAATGGCTTTGACGATCACTTCATGGGCGACGCCACGCCGCTTCCCCTGCTGGGTACGCAATTGGCCCGCCAGGCGGCTTATCTCGTCAACAACCCGAGGCAGAACGTCCTGAAGTACGAGCACTACAGCACCATCGTGCATTCCATCCGCCGTGTGCCGCTGGTCAGCGCCGTCAACGTCGAGGGCGACCCGAGCGTCCGCCGCGACCAGCAACCCCGCAAAGACAATTGGCTGCGCGACAATCGCATCGACCTCGACGTCCAACTAACCGATGACTACTACGTCAAGAGCGGCTTTGACAAGGGGCACATGAGCCGCCGCGAGGATGCCAAGTGGGGTGAAACGGCGGCCGAAGCCGAGGAAGCGGCGCAACTGACCTGCATGTATTCCAATGCCTGTCCCCAGGTACCGGCCATCAACCGGGCCGTCTACGGATACCACGGTCTTTGGGGCCAGCTAGAGCAGATCGTGCTCGAAAAGGGTGTCGTTTTGGAGCACGGCGACGCGAGCAAAATTTGCGTTTTCAATGGGCCGATCTTCGTGAGCACCGACCCGACCTACAAGGGGGTGCAGGTGGCGATGCGCTTTTACAAGCTCGTGGTCTGGCGCAACGGTGCCGGGGAGATGAAGGCGACGGCGTTCATCCTTTCGCAGGAGGACCTGGTCGGCGGCATTCAGTTCGAGGAATTGCAATACGACAAGGAGTTTATCGAGCACCAGTGCAGCATTGCCTATCTCGAAAAACAGACCGACTTGACCTTCGCGGGCATCAGCCAGTGGGACACCCACCCGGACTCCGGCGATAACGAGGCTGTTGCCACGGTGGACCGCGCCGCCGTCGAGGCGCACATCGAAAGTCACTCCGGCAAACCGGGAGCACCGGCGAAGACGGCCTCCAAACGCAAGCCGGCGGCGAGGCCGCGGAAGCCAGGTCGCAAGAAGTAGAGGCTATTCCTGCCCAAGATTGCTTCGCTTCGAGGAAATGCCGCTTCGCGGCAGGGCAGTCAAACCGCAGGTTCGAATCTGAAAAGCTTTG
>CAZZWT010000240.1:0-5049 GCA_964657775.1 uncultured Candidatus Methylacidiphilales bacterium
CCCCTGCTCGGACAAGGCGAAAATATACGATCGCCTGAAGCGACGGGCGCTGAAGGAAAATCGTCTCGACGACATCAACGAACAGGTCATCGAAAAGCGCCTGCGTGTTTACGAGGAAGAGACCAAGCCGGTGCTCGATTATTACGGGCCCAACTTGATCACCCACGTCAACGCCGACCAGTGGCCCTACCAAGTCCTGCGCGACATCCTGGTCGATATTGAGCATTATCGCACCGCGCCGATCGATTAACCTCGCGACAAACTGGGTCCAAGTGGTTCATTCAATTTCGATTGCCTGACGAGGCGCAATCGAGCAACTTCTCCAAACATGCGCGCCACCTTTCTCGGCACGGCTGACGGACACACCAGCGCCCGTCGCGAACACTCCGGCATCCTGATTCAGACCAAGGAGACCACGATGCTCCTCGATTGCGGGGCTTCCGCCGCCCGATTTTTGCTGGGGAAAAAGATCGAGGCCGATGTGCCCGAAATTCTCTGGATCAGCCACATGCACAGCGACCACAATGGGCAGGTCTCCTCGCTGATCCAATCGCTCTGGCTCCGCACCCGCCGCGCGCCTCTGCACATCTTTGGCCCGCCCGAGGTGATGTCGGCGCTCAAGGATTGGTTGGAGCGCTGTCTCCTTTTTCCGGAGTTGATCGGCTTTCCCATCCACTGGCACGCGGTGAAGCCGGGGCGGCCTTGGGTGCACGGGCCGTTTACCTTGACCGCTTTTGCCACGCAGCATCTTGCCAGCCTGGCCAGTCACTTCAAACGCGCTTATCCCAATACCTGCTTCGATTGCTACGGGCTGCTGATTCAATACGAGGGCAAGCGGTACGTCTACTCGGCCGATCTGGCGCATCCGGTGGAGCTTGCGCCGGCGCTGGACGAGGGCAAGGTCACCGCACTCCTCTGCGAGTTGACCCACTTTCCCGAGCGCGAACTTTTCCACGAGGTGGCCAAGTACCAGGTGCAATCGGTCTGGATCACCCATTACCCGGACCACCTGGTGCGGCGCGAGGCGGAGATCAAACTTATCGCGAAAGAGGAGAAATTCCGCGGGCAGGTACATTTAATGCACGACAGGGTTGCCCACGAGATTTAAAGGTCTATATTGAAATTGTTACGAGTACATTACCCCGGAGCATCGAATGAGCGAATTGACCCGACCCACACTGCCGACCTTTAGCTGGATTGGTCATCTCAAGGAAGACGACCGCGAGTTGCTGAGTTCGTATGGCGAATTTTTCCCCGGGCACCCCGGCAACGTCGTCATCGAGGAAGGCAAGATGCAGACGGAAGTTTTCGTCGTCATCACCGGCAAGCTCGAGGTGCACGCCAAACAGGAAGACGGCACCGATATTTTGCTCGCCCAGGTCGGCCCCGGCGAGACGCTCGGGGAGATCAGCCTTTTCGATCCGGGCCCTGCGGCGGCGACCGTCACGGCGGTCGAGTTCAGCCAGCTTTGGCGCATTGCCGATGACGATCTCATGGAATTTATGAAGGAGAATCCGGGTGCGGGCAACGTGCTCCTGCGCACGCTCGCGTCGATTCTGGCGCAACGCCTGCGCCAGATGAATCCGAAAGCTTTTGGCCTGAGCACCTATGCCGTGGTCGACTCGCCTGAAACGCCCGACGCGCTGCCGACCGAGACCGAGGCGCCGGTCGCTTCGGCGGGACCAATTTCCGTCGAACCGGAATTGCCGAAGGCGACGCTCCTTTCCTCCTCCGGCCCGACACAAGTTGCCCCGAAGAAACCGCTCGCGCCCTCGACGACCGATATTCCCGCCAATTATCAGGACAAGACTCTGAATCGCAAGACGCAGATCGTCTCCAATCTCGATAATCTGGACGAGCTCGAGCCGATCTAAGTTTGCGGTCGTTGCGTCGTTGCGTGAAACATTTGGTAAAAACGTTTCCTGCAACGACGCGACGTTCGCAACGAGAACGCAAACGGACTAAGGCGTCAGTTGCCGATAGGTTTTTCCCTTCGGATCGAAGTCGGCGGGGATGAAGTTGGAGATGGTGCCATTGGAATCTGGAAGCATGATCTTTGCCCAATTCGAGACTTGGCCGACGACTGGCAAGCTCGCGCTCACATAAAATGCGGCTATGAAGCGCGATTGTGGAGATTTCCCGTGAAGCCAGTCGTACCAACTGATTATCGGCTCATGTGCAATCGGAATCGCTGGCGATGAAGCTTCGTAGGTGACTCGATAGCCGGTTAGAAAAATAACTGGCACATTATTGGGCACTGAGAAATCAGAACTGCAGGTGACATCCCAACAAACGTTGGCTGGAGATAGTTTTGTGCTAGTCGGTATTACCTTGCCGGGAATATCCCACGCTTTGGTGTAAAATAGAACCGGATCGGTGACATATCCATCGTCAATCAAATGCTGGAATATCTCGGTCGAACTATTTGCATTGGGAAAGTGGCCGCCGTGATCATTGGCGTACTGAACAAGACAGAGGCCGATGACATGGGCCGTCTGAAGCGCTGGGTTTTGTCGGGAAGGACGAACGGGGCCCGTGATTGGACCGATTAACAATCCTAGTATCAGTAGGATGAAAATAATAAAAAAAATTTGTCGTGAAGCACCTCGAATAGAGGATGGGAAGGGCATCGTCATCTAATAGCTAGACGCAGCTAGCGATAATTCCGCGCGGATTATTTGGACTTTTCTTTAAAACACCACGCGACCGCGTACGTCGTCAGCGTGCCGAACATGACGCGCCAGGGGAATTCGATTTGGACGAACCAATCGGGGGCTTGGACGTAGCCCTTGGCGAATTTCAGCAGGCCGTGTTGATCGAGCCAGATAATGTTGGAGCTAATGTTGTCGCTGTGGCCGCGAACGGCGTTGATCAGGTCCCAGGGCAGGCCGCTCCAGATAGCGACAGCGAGGAAGCCGCAGAGCATCGCGATGAGGTTGCCGCGCTCCGTGCCGCGCGTTTTTGTCGTGAGGCCGAGCAGGAAAACGCCCAGCAGCGAGCCGTAGGTGTAACCAAAAATGCCGAGCACGACCGGGATGATCCGCGCGTGCGGCGAGTAGACGACGACCGCCGCCGTGATCGTGCCGATGGCCGCGAGGAGCAACGCGAAGACGACCGTGCTCCAGCGCACCGCGCGCACCGTGTTGTGCTCGCTCGCGCCCTGGCCGAAATAGGGCATCCAGAAATCCTCGGTGAAGCTGGTCGCGAGCGCATTCAGTGCCGTGCTCAGCGAACCCATCGCCGTCGCCAGCACGCCGGCGATGAGCAAACCGCGCGCGCCGGCCGGGAGCTGGTGCAGGATGTAGTACGAGAAAATCTCCGGGTTCTTCAGCGTCGCGATCTTGGGATCGGGGTGCGCCTGGTAGAACGCGTAGATCAGAATGCCGATAAACAAAAATCCGAGTGCCACGGGAATATCGACGAGCCCCGAAAGCACCAGCGCCAGCCGCGCCTTATGATGGTCTTTCGCGGTCAACATGCGTTGCACCATGTCCTGGTCGGTGCCGTGCGTGGCCATCGTGGTGAAGACGGAGCCGAACAGCGCGGCCCAGAGCGTGTACTCGGTGCCGAAGATACCGTTGATCGTGCCCAGAACTCCGCCGGGCGGCCCAGGCTCGACCATCGTGGATGAACCAAAGCCCAGGTCAAATACCTGCAGGTCGTGCGGGCCAGTCAGGAATTTGTGCGCGGCGTCCCAGCCGCCAATGCCGTAGAGCAGCGACACGAGCGCATAGATCACCGCACTGCCCATCACCGTGGCTTGGATCACATCGGTCCACACCACCGCGCGAATGCCGCCCGCCGCGGTGTAGAGCGTCGTGAGGAACGTCACCAGCACCACCGCGCCGCCGTAAATCCAGACGGCCTGCTCATTTGTGGCCGCGACACCCGCGATCATTTCGTAGCCGACGACGACGATCACCGCGGCGACATAAAGCCGCGTGCCGCTGGCCAGCAGTCGGGTGACGAGGAATACCGCGCTCGCCGCGTTGCGCGTCGCGACGCCAAAACGGATTTGCAGGAACTCGTAAATCGAAACGACGTTGTTGTCGTAGAAAGGCCGGATGAAAAGATAAGCCACGATGATCCGCGCGATGACCGTGCCGATGGCCAGTTGCGCGTAGAGGAAATTGCGCTCGTGGTAGCCTTCCGCGGGTGTGCCGAGGAAGGTCGCCGCGCTCAACTCCGCCGCGACGATGGAGGCCAGCACGGCCCACCAGGGCAACTGACGGCTGCCCACGCTGAACTCGCGCATGTTGTCGCCGCGGTTGCGGGCCGAGGCAAGGCCGACGCCGATGACGACGGCGAAATAGGCTACGATGGCGAGGGCGTCCCAGAGATACGGCATGTTAAAAACGGGTGCCGGAGTCGGGCGCGGTCAGGGCAATCAAGGGCTGGTAACGCATTTAAAAATTCAGCAGAAATCAAAAAAGGCCGTATTTCTTCTCGCTTAAATTGCGATGCAAATCAATTTGTTTTGACCGTGACTCACGAAGGATTACCTTATAGCCCATGAGTTTGAAGACGGAACGGGATTTGAATCCAACCGGGCGGAATCAACTGGCCCGGGCTAAGACCGCCGCGCAGTCAGGCAACTTCGATTACGCCATCACGTTGCTGCAGTCTTTGCTGAAAGACGAACCTCTTTTTCTTGACGGACGAAAGTTGTTGCGCGCGGTCGAAATCAACAAGAGTAAAAAGAAGACCGGTTTCTCGTTGAAGGGCATGGGCCTGAGCGGCAGCTTGAGCAGCTTGAAGATGGGCTCAAGCAAGAAGACGCCGCAGGAACAGTTGATCCAAGCGGAAGAAATCCTCGTCAGTGATCCGTACAACGTCCGGGCCAACCAGATGATCGGCGAGGCCGGCATGGCGTTGGGCTACCCCGAATTCAAATGTTTTGCCTACGAGACGCTGCGCGAAGGCAAGCCGACGGACAAGGCGATCCTGAACACGCTGGCCGAGGCCTACATGGAAGCGAAGGAAGCGGCCAAGGCAGAAAAAGTCTACGAAAACATCCTCGAAATTTATCCAACAGATGGCGAGGCGTTG
>CAZZWT010000241.1:0-5039 GCA_964657775.1 uncultured Candidatus Methylacidiphilales bacterium
CAAGAAGCCCACCGAAAAGCCCAGCCAGGACAAGGATGACACGCCTGATCACCCAGAAAGCTCGGGACTGAGCAAGGAACAGATCGCCGAGAAGTTGGGTGAGAAGCTCGACGCCGCCGGCGTGAAGACCGCGAAAAACACCGGCACCAGCGGCGCCCCGAATGCCCACCCGAACAACTTCTCCGATTTCTACGCCTCGATTCGCGACCAAGTGATGAGCCAGTGGCAGAGCCCGAATCTTGCCGACGAAACCGCGGTGAATCCCGTCGTGCAGATTCATGTCGACAAGGACGGTCGCGTGCCTTCCGAAAGCATTCATCTCGTCCAGTCCTCCGGCAATCCCACCTACGACGACTCGGCACTCGCCGCCGCCCGGAATCTTGGCTACCTCCACGAACCCTTGCCCGAAGGCTGTCCGCCTGATATCCCCATCACCTTTAAACTTACCCGCTAATCCGTGAAGTTATTTTCCCTTTCATTCTCGCGAAAATATAGTTCGCTCCTAGCGCTGCTCCTCGTCGTTGCTGTCTTCGAGAGCGGCTCGGTCAGCGCGAGTCCAAATCAGTACTCCGAATTTTACGCTTCGGTCGCCACTCGGGTGATGAGCCAGTGGCACGCTCCTGAAATCCGCAAGGGTGGATCCGTCGATCCCATTGTAAAAATTCACGTCGAAAGAGATGGGCAAATTCCGGCTGACGCTGTGCGTCTAGTCCGGTCCTCCGGTGACGCGACTTTCGATAATTCGGCGGTCGCTGCCGCGAAAAATATAGGTTCCCTGCATGAGCCCCTGCCGGATGGTTGCCCCGCAGATATCAACATCACATTTAAATCTACCCGATAACCTGAATTCATTCGTGAAATTACTTTTCCTATCCCTCTCGCTCCTTCTTCTCACCTCGCCGCTCTTCGGCCAAGGCGTCACTGTTGAAGTTTCCACCCTGCCCCGCGTCGGCATCTCCCTCAGTGGCCCGCTCGGCGGCGGCGCGACTGAAATCGTGGCCAACGATCTGAAGCGCACCGGCATGATCTCACCCACCAGCAGCGGCTCGGGCGACTTCACCGCGACCGGCAGCGCGAGCGACGCCGGCATCACCGGCACGCTCAGCAGCAAATCGGGCGGTCAGCTCTTTAGCCAGACTTTCACCGGCAAGGGACGCCTCGCCGCCCATGAATTCGCCGATGCCATCACGAAAGCGGTCACCGGCCTGCCCGGCTTCGCTTCCAGCAAGCTCGCCTTCATCGCCAGCGCAGGCGGCTCGAAGGAACTCTACCTCGCCGACATGGACGGCTACAACGCGCGCGCCATCACGCACGACGGCACGATCAGCGCGAGCCCCGCGCTCAGCCGCGATGGCTCCAAGCTCGCCTACACCTCCTACAAAAGCGGTTACCCCGACGTCTACTTGATCAACCTCAACTCCGGCAGCCGCACGCGTATCGCTTTCTTCCCTGGCATCAACACCGGCCCGGCGTTCTCGCCGGATGGATCGCAGATCGCGCTCACCCTCAGCAAGGACGGTAATCCCGAAATCTACACCATGGACAACGCGGGCGGCTCCCTGACGCGCATCACCCGCACGCGCGGCGCGGAGACCTCGCCCTCGTGGTCGCCCACCGGTGATCGCCTCGTCTACTCGTCCGATGATCACGGCAGCCCGCAACTCTTTATCAGCAGCTCCAGCGGCGTGTCCGATCCCGATCAACTCCGCACCGGCAATTCCTACTGCACGCGGCCCGATTGGTCGCCCGATGGCAAGTGGATCGCCTTCACGACGCGCATCGGCGGGCAATTCCAGATCGGTGTGTTCGATGTCGCCCGGCGCGAAGGTGAGCTCGTGACCACTTCCGGCGGGCAGGACCCGGCTTGGACGCGCGATTCGCGCCACCTCGTCTATTCCAACAACGGCCACCTGCACCTGCTCGATACCGTCACGAAGCAATCATTGCCGATTGAAACGAACGTCGGCGGCGCCGGCGAGCCGACCGTTTCCCGCTAACACCCAGCGCTAACCCCGCACAGAAACCATTGTAAAATCCACCGCATCTATGATAACCCACCGCTTGTTCTCCCAACCCAATGCCCCCTCCATGAAAACCACCTATCGCCTCCCCCTCCTCTTCGCTTTAACCCTCGCCCTCGCCGCTTGCGGAGACGATAAAGACGCCAACTACACCGGCATGGGCCCGGACGGTACGCCACTTCCGGGTGGCGCAAATCAAAGCGACCTGGTCGATCCCAATAACCCCGGCGGCGGCATCCCGCCCTCTGCGCGAGGCAATTTCAACCCCAACGACGCCGACTATCAGACGCTCGCTTCCGACACGGTCTATTTCGATTTCGATCAATCGACCATCTCGGGCGCGGAACGCGGCAAGCTGACCGCAGTGGCCGAATGGTTCAAGTCGAACCCGGGCCATTCGCTTTTCCTCGCCGGCCATGCTGACAAGCGCGGCACGCCTGAGTATAACCGCGCACTCGGCGAACGCCGCGCCGACGCCGTCCGCGAATACCTTGTCGGCCTCGGCCTGCCCGCCGGCGCGCTCTTCACCAACAGCTACGGCTCGGACCGCCCCGCCGTCGATGGCGACACGGAAGAAGCCTACGCCAAGAACCGTCGCGTCGAGATCGGCGTGATCGTGCAGAAGCCGTAAGCGAATTCGTTGCGCAAAAACCCAGGGCTGGCCGAAAGGCTGGCCTTGGGTTTTTATTTATCGCGTTAGCAGGTGTGTCTTCCAAACGGTCGCGCGTGCTCGCGCAACCGTTCCGGCGCAAGGGCCTGCGCCGGCTACCTTTCTTATCCGCACTCACTCCGTCGGCACACCCGGCACCATCACCTCCGCCTGCCCCCGCTTCTGCGCAAGTAACCATGGATAAACCGGCTCGGTCGCGTACACCTCATCCCAGATATCGCCATCGCCTTTCGTTGTCGTCAAGTGCGTATGACCGCCCGCCTGGCGGATCGCGGCCAGCATGTCGGTCGTGCGCGCGGGTGGCGTCACCACATCACCCGAGCCGTGAAAAGCCCAGACCGGGATATCCTTCAACCGCGCGGCATCGGCGGGATCGGTATCGCCGTCGATGGGAAGCATCGCGGAAAAGCGCTCCGGATACGCCAGCGCCATCGTCCAAACTTCGCCTCCGCCGGTGAGCGAAATTCGATCCGGGTCGATCCGGTATTTCGCCACCATCTCATCGAGCAACCGCGAAAGCGCCTTCACATTCCACAGCTCGCCGAGCGGACACTGCGGCCCGATGACGATGGCCGGAATTTGTTTCCCATGCTCAAGGACAAGGCCCAGCGAACTCTCGCGCACACGCCGCAGGTCCGTTCCATTCTCCGCCCCGGTCGTCAGATAGAAAATTAGCGGCCATTTCTTCGCCGGGTCGGCGTCGTAATCGTGCGGCAAGTAAACCTGGACGGGATAATGGGGCGCGAGCCCCAGCTTCTCGCGCAGCCCGCTCCACCACGCCTCATCGCGCGCGAAGACGCCGGTCCGCGCGACGGCGGGAGGATCGCTTGGCGCCATTTCGGACAGGCCGGCCAATAAAGTCGCAAAATCAGCGGCCGCATTGTCGCCTTCAATCAAGCCCCGTTTCACCGCCTCGGCAATTTCCCCGTGTTGATTATCGATCACAGCGGGAGGGAAGCCGAGTTGCGTGAGGAACGCCATTCGGGAATCCGACCACTCGATTTTCTCCGGGGTGCGATAAAGCGTCACGTAGCGGCGCACCACATCGAGGCCGATCTTCATCGTCACCACCGCGCCGTACCGGCCCGGCTTGTCCGCGCGCGTCACTTGATGATATCCGGCATCATAATAAGTCGTCGTGATCTTGGTCGGAAAGAGAAGCCGATGCACCGTCCGCCCCATGTCAAAATCGGCCTGAGGAAATTCGGGCCCGGCGAAGACATAATGATCGAACCGCGCCGTGAATTCATACTCCACGCCATGCACGGCGCGCTGCCTCGTCACCAGAAGCGCAAGAAATACCATGATGGCGCCGAGGAGAAATCCAATAAAGCCGTTGCGCATGGAGGCTCATAGTTAGGCGCGCCTGCGAGCGAAGGCAAGCCGCTCGAAAACCGGTAAACTTCCAAAATTTGCTGCGTTACCTGGATTTGCTAAAAAGATTAAAAATTTAGCAAATTTAAGGCGTCGGCACGCCGGGGGTCACCACCTCGGGCTGGCCGCGCTTTTGCGCCAGCAGCCAGGGGTAAAGTGCCTCGGTGCCGTAGGCGAGGTCCCACGATTGCCAGTGGCCCGCGTCGGGAAAAAGTGTCTGGTGCGCATGCCCGCCCGCCTGCCGCACCGCGGCGACCGAAGCGATCGGATTCTGCGGCGGTGCGACGTCATCCTTCAGTCCCTGAAAATCCCAGACGGGAATATCTTTGAGCCGCGCCGAATCGGCCGGATCGCTGTCTCCCGCCACCGGTGCGATCGCCGCAATCTTCTCCGGGTGAGCCAGCGCCAAGGCCCACGCCATGTCGCCGCCCATGCTGATGCCGGTCAGGTAAACGCGGTCGGGATCGATGCGATATTTCGCCAGCGCTTCATCCAGCAGTTGATTCAAAAGCGGAACCTCAAAAGTCTCGCCGAGCGGACACTGCGGTGCAATGACCACGGCCGGAATATCGCGCCCATGCGCGATCTGCTCGGTCAGGCCACTCGCGCGCACGAGTTCCAGGTCCGAGCCCTTTTGCGCGCCGCTGTGGAAGTAGAGAATCATCGGCCATTTCTTCGCCGGATCGGCGTCGTAGCCGTGGGGAAGATCGACCAGATAGCGATACGACTCGCCCAGCCCCAGGCGCCGGCGCAGGCCGAACCACCAATCGGTGTCGCGAGAAATGACGTTGGTCCGCTGGACGGCGGGTGGATCGCCCGGCGACGTCTCCGCCAAACCGGCGAGCAGGACGGCAAGACCAGAGGAAAGCTTCCCCTCGCCGAAGAAGCCATAGTTGATCATGTCGCTAATTTCCGCACCCTGCTTTTGCAGCACGGCGGAATCGACGCCGATGCCGGGCGGAAATTGCGCCGAG
>CAZZWT010000242.1:0-5026 GCA_964657775.1 uncultured Candidatus Methylacidiphilales bacterium
CATCTGTAACCTATGTGCCCGGGAGTTTTTGTTACCCATCTCCCCGGAACATACCAAGGTTATGGCAAGCCTCCGGCTTGCTAAAAACAGCCTACTCGGACTTTCGCAGAGGTCTCAAGTTGTCCGGGTCGCGGAGGCTCGGCGGAGCGACAAGAGGCAGCCAGTGGTCTAAACATCATCGGTGTCGGCCTCTCGTGCCTCGATCGATGTTTCGATCTCGGCACCCGGACAACGAGTTGTCCGGGCTACCCGAATTGAGGCGGACCGCCTCGTGCGCAAATCTGCTCGTATTCCCGAGCGCCGACCTTCTGGCACAGCCAGGCGAAGCCCGCGAGCGCGAGCCCGGCTAGCGCCCAGGAGGACGGCTCGAGAACCGCAGCCGGGAGGAACGGCAAGCGGGCTTCGCCCGACTAAACGAAAATCGCCTTTTTCGAGGCGGAATGGACGGCTTTGCCGTCGACCCCTCGGTGGTCGAAAGCGCCTCCCGACCCGAGGAAGAGAGGCGCTGGAGAGACGAATGCTGACCGATTAAGGGAACACGAGCGGAGTTGTGGCGACGCCTTGGGGGTAGAAGAGTCCCTTCGTCGCGCCGACGCCACCATAAACGACATTGAGCACCTGCCGCGGCGTCCGCGAGTAAACAATGCTGTTGGAATCGGTGGGAACGATGTTGATCTTGCCATTGACGACGATGGGCTGGTCATCGGCCGCGCCCGACAATTTGGCGCGCAGCGCGGAGATCTTCGCCACGGTGGCCGCGATGCCCAAGCTGGGATCCTGCTGGTCCATGAAGAAGAGGAGCGTGCGCACTTCGGATGCGTGATAGGCCTCCACGCCCAGGATGCCGGCGGCGGCGAGCAGGTAATCCTTGTTGTTGATCAACGGAGCAGCGCCGTGATAGGCCGTGACGCCCACGTCTTCAAAGATGAAGGCGCCGAGCAGGAAGTTCACGTCATTGGCGAACGGATCGAAGGTCGCGGCAATGCCCGCCGCGTTGGCCAGGGTGTTGAAGCTGTTGCGTAGGTCGATCGCCGGCCGTGCCACCGTGGCCGCGCCGAGCGCACGCCGCAGAAAGGCGACGTGGTTGAGCTCGTCCCTCATGATCTCCCTGGCGTATTCCGCAATGGTGGGATCGGAGAATGGAACCTTGGGATTGGGTTTGACGGTCAGTGTCCCACCGTTTCCGCCCACTCCATCGACATAGCCGCCATTCGGCCCGATTCCTTGGCCCGTGGAGGCGAAGCAGTAGAATTCCGCCTCGAGATATTCGAGGTTGAGGGCGAAGGTGAGAATCTCGATGTCAAACTCATTGGTGAGATCCGTATCCGCGAAGGCACGGCTTGCGCCCATGATTCCGGCGACGGGCAACATGGCTGCCGCACCCGCCAGACCGGCGCGGCGGAGGAAGGAGCGACGATTTAACGAGGAAGCGGGGTCGGCCGATACAACTGGTAATTGAGATGTAGGTTGGGTTTGCATTGCAAGGGATACGCCGAGTCGCAGGCAAGGGACGCAATTAATATTATTTTTAATGGAGGCTAAAATTAACCATGCAGCGGTCTTTTTAGCGGTAGAAATCGAACCACACGGGGGCCTTAAGAAGGAGGAGTGGCGAATCCACGTTAAGAGGCTCCATGAATTCTTATTTCGGCAAAAGAGGAGCGGATAAAAGGTAGAGAAACCTTTCGGGAGGCGGCGCATCGAGATGCGCAGATGAAAATAAGCGAGTGGGGCGAGATTCCACGCGCGGGCGGCGAGTCATCGAGGGAGATGATAAACTGGTCGAGGTCAGGTAGCGCGCCCTCTTCCGGCTGAGGCGCTGTTTGCAACCGATAGCCGACGGCGGCATGGAGAGGGGTGAAGACTTGGCACGTTTCTGTTTTATGGATGCGATGGTGCGGCATCCCCCAAGAGAATGCGGTCGAGCACCGTTTGCTGCGTTTCTAAAATTTGCTAAAAAGATTAGAAAATTAGCAAATATAGAAAACAGGGCTCTGGAAACGCGCCCGAGGAGATGCGGACTGCATAATCCAGGAGTTCCTATACGCCCTTATATTTCCCCTTGACCCGCTTGCCGGACCTCGCTTTACTGGTCGGCTCAACTTAACCCTAGAACCTATCGTTTTATGTCCAAGACTGTCTCTCTCCAAGTTTCTCAACGTGCCGGCATTGGTCGCACCGCTCTGAAGGCCGTGCGCAAAGCCGGTCGCATCCCGGGAGTGCTTTACGGCAAGACCAAGGACAAGACGGTCAACTCGCGCCCGATTGAAATCGACGCCAAGAAGCTTGGCGCCGTGCTCCACTCCTCCAGCAGCGAGAACGTTCTCGTTGATGTGGAGCTGCAGGACGCCAACGGTAAGAAGGTCGACCAGCACCTCGCGCTGTTGCTCGATGTTCAGCACCACCCGCTCAAGGATTATATTATCCACATCGATCTGCACGAAATCGCGCAGGACGAAATTCTCCATGCCGAAGTGCCCGTCACTAGCATTGGTGAGCCGGACGGCGTCAAGAACGGCGGCGGTCTCCTCGAGACCATGCTCCGCACCGTTCGCGTGGCTTGCTTGCCGCGCAACCTGCCGGAATTGATCACGGTTGATGTCAGCCACCTCAAGATCGGCCACTCCGTCCATGTCAGCGAGCTCAAGCTCCCTGAGGGTGTTACGATTTCCAACCCGCCCGAGCTGCCCGTTTTCTCCGTCTTCGCTCCGAAGGAAGAAGCCGCGCCGGTCCCCGGTGCCGAGGTCAAGCAGCCTGAAGTCATTAATGAGAAGAAGGTTGACGGCGCCGCTGCCCCTGCCGCTGATGCCAAGGGTGGTAAAGACGCGAAGGCCCCCGCAGCCGCCGCGGCCAAGAAATAAGTTGAGGTTTGGCAGGGAAATCGGCGCGACTCGCTTTCAACCGTGTCCGCGCCGACTTTCAAGCTTATCGTCGGCCTGGGTAATCCCGGGCCGGAATATTTGCTCACGCGGCACAACGTCGGTTTCCTGGTGCTGGACGCGTGGGCGGATGAAGACGAGGAGCCGTTTCGCGACGAGCGCGCGCGGTACTCACAGTTTGCCTCCCTCGAGTCGGGGGAGCGGTTGGTGAAGCCGATGACCTACATGAACGAGAGCGGCAAGGCCATTGGGGCCTGGCTCGATTGGTTGAAGCTGACTGTTTCGGATTTGCTGGTGATAGTGGACGATGTGGCGCTGCCGATGGGCCAGCTCCGGTTGAGGCCGGAGGGTTCCAGCGGCGGTCACAACGGGTTGAAGTCGATCGAGAGTCATATCGGCACGGACCGCTACGCGCGGTTGCGGTGCGGGGTGGATGCAGTGCCGCCGGGCTGGGCGCTGGAACGCTGGGTGCTCTCACGGTTTCGGCAGGATGAAGAAGAAGCGCTCGGGCGGATGATCCGCACGGCCCGGTTGGCGATTGAATGTTGCCAGCGCGAAGGAATTGCGGTTGCGATGAATCGGTTTAACGGCTTAAATCCCGTGGACCCAAAACAAGAGAGTGACAAGGAGAAATAAATGAAGAATTACGACGGCCTGTTTATCCTGAACATCCAAGGCAAGGATGAGGGCCTCAAGGAAGCGATCGAATCCATCGAAAAAGAAATCGAGGGCTTCGGTGGCAAAATCACCGGCACGCAGAAGATGGACCGCAAGCGCTTTGAGCGCATGGCGGGCGATCTCGACAGCGGCTTTTACGTCAATGTCCAGTTCAGCCTCGCGCCCGACAAGGTCGAGCCGCTGCGCTCGAAGTTGACGCTCAACGAAGTCGTCTATCGTCAATTTTACCTGAAGCAGGAGACGGTCGCTGCCTAAAGCAGCACCGCACTTTCCATGGCAGCCAGTCTCAACAAGGTCATGCTGATCGGGAACCTCACGCGGGATCCCGAGGTGAAGTACACGCCCAAGGGCAACGCGGTCTGTGACTTGGGACTGGCGCTCAACGACAGCTACAAGGCGCAGGATGGCACGATCAAGGAGACGGTCACCTTCATCGATGTCGAGGTCTGGGGCCGCACGGCAGAAAACTGCAAGCAGTACCTGACCAAGGGACGCCCCGTCTTCATTGAGGGAAACCTCAAATTGGACCAGTGGGAGCAGGATGGCCAAAAGCGGAGCAAGCTGAAGGTTCGTGCCATCACGGTGCAGTTCCTCGGCGGTGGCCAAGGCGGCGGTGAGCGCCGTTCCGGTGGCGCCGACTATGACCAGCGCTCCTCGGGCGCTGGTGCCGCGCCCCGCACGGCGCCAAGCCGGCCCGCGGCTGCTGCGGAGGATCGTCCCCCGCTTCCTGACGACGACGATATTCCCTTTTGACAAGCGCCTCGGCAGGAATCACAGTTGTTCCTTATGAGCGAACCCGTTTTTGATTGGTCCCAAGCCGCTTCGCTACTCGGCGACAACCCGAATGAAGTCGATCCGGATATGGCCGGGATCGTGAAGGAACTCGTCCAGCAGGCCGACGTCCAGTTCGCGGACCTGAAGGCGCTCAATCCCGACACGCAACGCAAGGAGATCGGCGCGCAGGCGCATGGGCTTCGCGGCTGTCTGCTTAATTTTGGCTTTACTGAAGTGGGAGGCATCCTCCTTGAGGTCGAGAAGGGGCCGTTTGAATCCGCCGACTACCTGCCGAAGCTGACCAAGGCGGAAGAGGTCTTCCTAGCCTCGAAGAAGCTCCTCATGGAGCGCTATCCCGCGCTGGGACCGCTCTAGGGCCGTTCCCAGGCCCACGATCCTGGCCCATGATCCGTTCCCATTTGCCGCGCGACGAGCCGGGCTCGCGCACCGCCGATTACGAGTATGAGTTGCCGCCCGAGCTCATCGCCACGCATCCCGCCGCGCGCCGCGAACAATCGCGCCTCCTCGTCTACCATCGCGCCGATGGCCGCGTGGAGCATCGCCATTTTTTCGACCTGCCCGAGTACCTCGGCCCGGACGACCTGCTGGTCCTCAACGATTCCAAGGTGCGCCCCTCGGCCCTCGCCACCACCGACGGACGGCTGGAGGTCCTACTTCTGGACGAAACGAGCCCG
>CAZZWT010000243.1:0-5019 GCA_964657775.1 uncultured Candidatus Methylacidiphilales bacterium
CGACCCGGGCAACAAGTAGCCCGGGCCACCCGACCGAAGTGGCGCCGCCGTTTCGCTCGTTCCCAAGTTGCCGTTGGGAACGCCCTTGTCCGCTCAGCCTCGCTGCTCCCCTGCGGCTACCTCGGAGACTTTCCTCATGAATCCTAAACTCCTCGTCATCGCGCTCGCCGTTTCACTCGCCTTCCCCGCGCTTGTTCAAGGCCGAACGATCAACCTCGTGCAAAATCCCGGCTTTGAAACGGCCAGCGGTACGCCGCCGGTCCCCGACTCGTACGAACTGCAGGGCGCGGCGAAATGGGGTCGCGCCGGCGGCGAGGATGAATATACGACGCAGGGGATTCTCTTTCCCGGCGCCGCCAAGGACGGCGGCTCCGTCAGCCAGATGGTGCACCACATCGACCAGGCCAAGGGGCGTTGGCTGACCTTCCGCTTTCGCGGACTGGCGCAGGACGGGTTCGCGGTGACGGACAATGCGCTGGCGATGAAGATCGAATTCTACTCGAAGAACGGCGCTAATTTCCTGGATGGCGTCACGCGCCTGGCCCGGGCCCATGCGCCCGTTGCGAACGACGAAGCTGCGCGGCGCGGCGGCCTGCGTCGAGATCGAAACCGACCGCGCCAACCTCACCGTTAACGGCAACGATCACAAGGGCGGCGCGGCGGTCTGGCGCAGTTACGAACTGGAAGAACTCCTGCCCTTTCCCGAGGTCGATACGGTGAAGATCAGCGTCATCTACAAGAACGGCGCGGCTACCTCGGCGGAGGACTCGTCCTTCCTGATCGATGATTTTTCGCTGGTGCAGCGCCAGGTTTCGCTCACCGGCAAGGTCGATCCGGCCACGTTGAAGAATCCCGTGGTTGCTACGCCGCCCACGGACACGAGCAAGCTGCTCGCGCTCGGCGGTCGCTGGTATTACGAGCCGGTCGAAGGCGAATCGACCGCGACGCCCCTCACGGTCACGGAAGAGAACGCGGATCGCTTGTTCTATAAAAGCGACCGGTTGATCAATCCCTTTGCCAACAACATGACGGCGTGGCTCCGCGCCGGCTACCTCGACGTGGAAGGCAACGAGGTGAAGAAGGACACCTTCGTGCCGGACAATGTGGTGCTCATTTTCAAGGGCGACGGTTTCCTCACGATCAAGGCGAAGAATCTGCCGAACCATCCCACCGCGCAATTTCCGGACACGTTCGGCACGCAGGGCTACAACCCGAATCACATCCAGGAACTCGACAAGACCTACCGCCTGCCGCTGGAGCCGGTCCTCGATCCCAATGCGAAGGCGACGGACGCCCATAACACGAACCACGCGCTGCCGATGGGCGCGATCGGCGTCGCGGTGAATGGGGTGGTCTTTTACAATCCGTTCGATGCCGGGATGCAGGACGCGTCGAGCATCATGGACAAATGTTGCGGCCACCCGAGCCCGGACAATCGCTACCACTATCACAAATATCCGGCCTGCGTGAACACGCCGTTCGCCGACAAGGGTGACGCGCCATCGGAGGTGATCGGCTTTGCGTTCGACGGCTTGCCGATCTATGGGCCTTACCAATCGGCGGGCGTGATGGCGAAGGACTCGACGACGAATCCGCTGAACGCCTTCAATGCCTGCTACGATGACGTGCGCGGCTGGCACTACCATGTCACGCCGGGGAAATTCCCCTACATCATCGGCGGCTATTTCGCGAAAACGGAGGCGAGCAATTTCGAGCGAGGCCCGCAGCGTCCCCCCGGCGGCCATCTTCCCGGTGCGTTCGGTGGTGGCCCACCGCCGGATGGACCTCCGCCATGGGATTTTGGTCCGCCGTAACTAAATTTGCACTATTTGCTGCGTTTTCTAAATTCGCTAAAAAGATTGGAAATTTAGCAAATCGAGGAAGTGTTCCCAGCTGGGATCGAACCAGCAACATGTACCTTAGAAGGGTACCGCTCTATCCAGTTGAGCTATGGGAACAGGGCCCCGATCTTAGGAGGAACGGGCCGTCCGCGCAACCGCCGATCTGCCCTACTGCGTCAGCGCGGCGTTGATCGCCTGGCCGATCGAGAAAAAGTCGTTGCTGATCTGCGCGGCCGTCGTCGCGTAGAACTGCTGGCCAATGGGCTGGGCGGGATTGAAGCCGGAAATGTGGTTCGTAACGAACGGCGAGCCCGGCGAAATCGAGTTGGTCGCGTTGGCCAGCTGAGCCAGGAACGCGCACTGCGCCGACGTCACCGCCGTGCCGTAGCCGACCGTGTAGATCGTCACGCCCAGCGCCCGCGCGTGCCAGCAATACTCGCCCGCCTTCCAGTTACCCATCTGCAGGATCTGGGTATTGGTATGGTGATTGTCAGCGACCGGGATCCACTTGCCCTGGCTGAAATCGAAGTAGTGGGTGGGCCGTCCGCTCCACGCCATCGTGTTGTAGAAATAGTTGCCCTTGCCATCGGTGACAAAGCCACCGGTGGTGGAATGGATCGTGCCCGCGTTGATGGCGGAGAGCGTCGTCGGGAAATTCGAGCCGTTGAAGCTGGCTGGCCGCCAGACGGAAGGTGTCCCCACGATACTTGCATCGTGGTTCGCCTCATCCATCATAATGCCGGTCGTCGCCAAGGCCGACATGTACGTCGGCTCGCCGACTTTCCAGTCCGCCGTTTGCATGACCGTGCTGACCGACGAACTGCCCGTGCCCGAAAACGTATTTGTGCCGGCCGTACCCTTATAGAAGAGCTCGCCATACCACTCCGGCGCGGAGTTAGTCGAAAGCATGTTGAGCGAATAGGCATCGTGACGCGAGCCACCGTTTCCGGCCTGGGAATGATTGGGATCCGGGTCGGCCAGAGGATCCATCAAAGCATAGGTGGGATCATAGTCGACACCCACGGCGTTTGTGACCGGACCCAGCGGCTTCGCCGTAGGCGAGCTATCGGTTTCGCCTCCAAAAGGCCAGTAGAAGCCGGCACCCGGGTAGTACGGTCCCAAGCCATAGAGCGGACGCGGAGCGCCCACCGCCCCCGCCGAATTGGTCTGATCGGTGATCAGCGGCTCAATGCCCGCCTGCTTCGCCCCGTTGCCCGGGATGTAGGGCGCCGTAGGATCATCGGCGCGATAGACGATATAACCGGTGAGCAGGTTGAAGTAATTGCGGAACATGAATTCGCGCATCATCGAGTCAGAGTAAAAAGGCGCACTGTCGGTCGGTTGATTCGGGATCGTGTCGTCGTCGGACCACATGTAGCCTTCCTGATAATTATTCCCGCGGAACCGGGGATATTGAGTCGCCTCGGGCGAAGAGTAGGCCAGATCGATACCGTCGAAAAGCAGGCCGTCGGTGATGTAGCCGGGCACGACCAGTTCAAGGCGGTTTCCGGCCGCCAGGTTGACCGTGACGTGTTGGGTGGGTTTGTTGAAATTACTTGGATAGACGGCCAGCGGAGTGCCCGAGGTGTAATTGGTGTACAAATAGGCGGCGGAGCCAGGCTGAAGCCAGACATCGAGCTGGTGCGTGTAGTAATTCGTGCCCAGACCGGTAGAGACGGAGCCGACGAACGTCGTGTTCGTTACCGACATCGTTGTACCTTCGTTCAAAGCCGTATCCGGATGACCGAGGGGCTCGAATCCAGAGGTGTCGGCGCTTTGCCACGCATCGTTGGTATGCTGGTTGACCAGAAACGAGAAGTCGTATTGGTTCAAAGACATTGGGTCTCGGTCGGGGGTGCTGATGGCATTGGTGTAGAAAGGAAGCGAGCTTCGCGTCGGCATCAAGCCCATGGATGGCACCGGCAAAACGGCTTGGTCGTCCGGCTGCGTCACGTCGCTCACCCACAAGCCTGGACCGCCATTGGTGTACGGGAAGGGAATGTTCGTCGTGGTGGCCCAGACCGGATTGACTACCCAGATGTTGGTCTTGGCTGCATTGCCGATCCAGTTCGTCGGACACTGAATCACGTTTGTATACCCGGGCGCGGAGACCAGCGTGCGCGAGGCGTTCCACTTACCATCCGTAAAAATCACCATATACTTGACCACGTCGGGGTCCGTGAAGCCCGGGTTGGCCATCATCTGTTCCATGCCCAGGCGAATGCCGTCATCCGCCGCCGTCTGGCCACCGAATTTCATGCGCCGCACGCCGGTGGTGTTGAAATATTGCTGGTACTCGGGATTGGCCGAGACCATTTCGCGATCGATACCGGGTGCGTTGACGCCGGGCGTGGTGGAATTAGTCTCGTAGGCATCAATCAGACAGTTGGTTCCCGCAATGATGAAGTTGGTCGTCATCGGCATTTCCAGGCGCGCGCTGCTGCCGAAGGAAACGATGCCGATGGTGTCCGAGCTGGTGTCGAAGAAGTCGAGGAACTGGACCACGGCCGGCGCAAGACCCGTCGCACCGCCACCCTGCCCGAGCATGGAAGCCGAGCGATCGAGTACGACCACGATCAAGCGCGGGTTGCGCGTGGCTACCGCGGAGGAGGAGACCTTCAGGTCCATGAGGCCGGTCACGCCCGAGTAACCGCCGATCTTCACGTTCTGCCGGCCATTGATGGCATAGGTCGCATAGCCGATGAAATAGGTCTGCACCGGGCAGCGGGCGTTGCAGACGGCGCCGGTGATGGCGCCGCCGGAACCGGTGTTAAGCGTGACATCGACAAAACGCCGATAAGCTCCGTTGGCGTCCTGGGTGCCGTCGTTGAAGCTATAGGTATAACTCGTGGACGTGGTGCCGTTGGGCAGCGTGGTGGAAACAGGCGATCCGCCGGCGGGACCACCGACCGTGCCGATTGGCGACAGATCGGTGAAATTTGCCACGGCAAAGTTGCGCATGATGGTGGCAACAGCGTCGCGGTTCGAGGCCGCACTCCCGGTGTTCCGGTTGAAATTACCGACGGCAGCCAAGGCGGCTCCGTCCACCGCACGGCCCATGCGGGCCTTGGCGAGGTAAAGCAAGCCAGAGTCGATCGCCAGACCGCAGAGCAGCATGATCGTTCCCCAAGCCAACAAAAAGAAGACGAGCGTTTGCGCGTTGCGGCGCTTTCTCAGT
>CAZZWT010000244.1:0-5003 GCA_964657775.1 uncultured Candidatus Methylacidiphilales bacterium
TCCCGGCCATCGCCGCCGGGGTGATCGCGCCCGACGGCGGACTTAAGCAGTCGCTGCCCGCCTCGGATGAGAAAATCGCGCAGACAACCCGCGCACAAATCCTCAATGAGCTGGCCACCAATACCCGTCTCGACCTTTGGCCCCAGATTCAGAAGCACGCCGACCTGCAGTTTTACGGCTTCGGACGAAACCTCCACGAAATCGGGGCTCTCGCGCCAAAATCCGGAGACAATCTCACCGCCGAAGATTGCGGCGCGTTCTTTCACAACTTTGCCTACGACGGAACCCTCACCGCCATCGGCGATAGCCTGGAAGATCTGCTCAACCAACAACGCGGGCAGCCTATGGCGGGCCTGCTGCTGATCACCGATGGAGCGAACAACAGCGGCACTTCTCCGCTCGAGGCTGCCGCGATAGCCAAGGACGACGGCGTCCCTCTTTATATCTACGGCCTCGGCGTAACCTCCCCGCAGGACATCATGATCGCCGGACTCACTGCCCCCCAAGTGACCAACGTGAAGGAGAAGATGCTTGTGACCGTCCGCATCCGGAGCCAAGGAATGATCGGCAAGAAAAGCTCCCTCCAATTAAAGGCCGACGGCAAGATTGTCGATCAGCAGGCCCTCGAGTTCCGCGCCGACGGCGAGCAGGAAGTCACCCTCTCCTACGTGCCGGACACCAAGGGCGAAGTGGCGCTGGAGGCGTTCGTCCCCCCACTGCCGGAGGAAGTCGACAAGAACAACAACACGGCCGCCACCCGCGTGCGCGTGGCCGACGAAAAGCTCAAGGTGCTCCTCGTGGAGGACGAACCGCGTTGGGACTTTCAATACCTGCTCGCCATGCTGCAGCGCGACCGGCGAATCACGCTGAAAGCGGTCCTCCTCAAGGGGGATGACGGGCTTTCCAAGCTCCCCGATTCACCCTTCCTCGACACCCTGCCCACCGACAAGGACGCGCTTTTCACTTACGACGTAATCATTCTCGGCGACGTCAGCCCGGAGGATATTGGTGCGACGCGCATGAAGCTGCTCGATGAGTGGGTTGGCAAAATGGGCGGCGGCCTAATCTTTCTCGCTGGCCCGCACTTCGATCCCAGCGCCTACCCCGGCACCCCGATGGAGCCTTTGCTGCCGGTCGAAACGCAAACCAGCCCCGCTGCATCCTACGACGAACCCACGCACCTGAAACTGACGCCGACCGGCGAAAATTCCCCCATCCTGACGCTGTCGGACGATCGAGAGAAAAACCTCGCGCTTTGGGGAGGATTCCCCGGCGTCCTTTGGACCGCGTGGGTGGGGCAGGCCCGTCCCGGCGCACAGGTGTTGCTCGTCGATCCGACTCCGGCCCGGGCCACCCACGAGGGAGCGATGCCGGTCATAGCCCTGCAATCGTATGGCCTGGGACAAACGCTCTATGTGGGCTTCAACGAAACCTACCGGTGGCGGGCTAAGGCGGGCGAAATCTATTACACGCGCATCTGGGGGCAGGTCCTCCAGGCGCTGGCCGGTCTGCACGCGGAGGGATCATCCGCCTTGACCCAACTCAAGACCGACCGCCCCCACTATCTGTTGGGTGACCGGGTCAAAATCAACGCCCGGCTTTTCCAGTCAAATTTCACCCCGGTGGCCGATCCGGAAGCTCCCGGCACGTTGACGCTCACCACCGCGCCGGCACCGGGCGCCACGGCATCCTCCGGTTCCCAAACTTCCGAGCTTCGCTTGCAAGCTGTGGCCAACCGGCCCGGCGAGTTCGCCGGCGAAATGGTCGCGCGCCAGGCGGGCAGTTACAGCTTCTCCGTCGTTCGCGACCCAAGCGCGGTGTTAAAATTCGAAGTGGAAGAGCCCAAAATCGAGCTCTCCGATATTGCGATGAACGAAAAGTTGCTGCGCGCCATGGCCTACGCCAGCGGTGGCAAATTTCTGCGCGAGGAAGACCTTTACCACCTACCAAGGTGGATCACCAGCCAGTCCGCCGACACTTCCGATCTCAAGAAAATACCCCTCTCATTTTCGCCCTGGCTCTACGGACTAATGCTTTTGTCCGGCGTTATCGAATGGTTTTGGCGGCGTAAACTTGAACTCAAATAGAACCGCCGTGATCAAGCTACCTTCCCTTCGCGCCCGCGCCAAAGGCCGTTCCTCATCCCCCAAACCGGTCTCGTTTGTCGCCAAGCGGCCTGCTCCGCAACCGGCCTTGCCCCTGCCCGCCGATTTGAAGATGCGCCTTCTTCAACTTCGCCGCCGCTATCGCTTCATCACGGGTGGCATGGGCATCGCCATTTTCCTCGGGGTGCTCAGCCTGCTCCTTACCCTTCAGGCACTGGCCGACTGGTGGTTTGATCTGCCCTGGATGGCCCGCGCCGTTTTTCTCCTCGCCGATTTTGCCGTGCTCGGCACGTTGTTCCGCCAGCGGATCCATGCGCCGCTGAGCAGGCGACTCGGACTCGCGGAAACGGCGCTGATGGTCGAGAAGAAGTGGCGGCATCTGCGCCAAAGCGTAATCAGTGCGGTGCAACTCGCCGAGGGCCGGGCAGCTTCGAGCCGCGGTTCCCCCGAACTGCTCGAGATCCTCTTTCAGCAAGCCCGGGCGCGCACCACCGGCCTCGATTTCCGCCTTGTTATTCCCTCGCGCGACCTGCGCGTCTGGGGATGGGCCGGTGCGACCGCTCTCGCCGTTGCCGTTGCCGCCGCCGCGTTCGGGTGGCCCGGCAGCATCGCCCTGGTCGAACGAATCTTCCTCCTGCCTGTCCCGCGCCCGACCCAAACCATCGTCGTGGACCTGACGCAGGACCTCGCCGTGCCCATCGGCAGCGATGTCGAAGTCGCCGCCAAAGCCACCGGCGTGATTCCCACCCGCGGACGCGTCGTCCTGACCTACAAAGATGCCCCGCGCCAGGAATATCCGGTCTTCCCCACCCCCGATCACCCCGATGTCTTCCGCTTCACCGAGCACAACGTGCAGAAGGACTTCACCTACCTGTTTTACCTCAACGATGGGCACGGCTCCAATTTTAGCGTCACCGCGCGCGTCAACCCCACTCTGACCGATATTGCCTGCATCGAGGTCTATCCCGATTACACCCATTTGCCCCAACAACCGATCCCTCCCACGGGACTCTCCCTCCTGGTCGGCAGTCATCTCAAAATCGAAGCAACCGCCAGCACGGCATTGAAAAACGCCACCATTTTGCTGCAGGGCACTGGCACCAGCGTCCCTGCGACCCTCGATGCGGGCGGAACCCACCTCACGGCCGACGTTGCGATTCCCGCCAAGGGCCTGACCGGGCTTTCGCTACATCTCGTCGATTCGGCGGGCGTCGCCTCGGCGGATGAGACGGTTTACCCGGTCGATTTAGTGCAAGATCATCCCCCGACGGTGAAATGGATCGAGCCCGACGAAGAGCGCGAGACGATCACGCTGCACGCCAAGCCCCACATCGTCTTTGAGGCGGACGATGACTATGGGTTGGTGAAACTAACGCTCAATTTCCAACTCATTCCGCCGCCCGTCGGCGGGGCCGATGCGCCGCCCGTTCCGGTCAAAAGCATAACTTTCCCGGTCAAATCGGCCGACCAGGGGCGCCGCTACGAGTATGACCTCGACCCCGCCAGCCAGTCCCCCGGCTGGCAAACCGGCTGGACGGTCAATTACTGGGTCGAGGCGGTCGATAACAACACCGCAACCGGGCCCGGGGTGACGCGCTCTGAACACAAACAGTTTGGCATTCTCAGCCCGGAGGAGAAAATGGCGGAACTGCTCGCCGCGCAGAAAACCGAGGCCGACAAGATCGATAAACTTTCGCAGACGCAGGAGGAGATCAGCAAACACGTCCAGGATGTCATTCCACAAAATAATTCGGCGCCGGTCAAATGAACCGCCCCGAGAAGCAACAGGAAAATCCCATGTCCAACCCATCCACCTCCCATCATCGTTTCAACAGCGCCTTTTGGTTGGGAGCGATGTGCCTTGTCGTGTCCAGCCCCGCCTGGGGACAGTCCTCACCCGCCAATCCCGCGCCGGCTGACCCCCAGCAATCGGCCTATCGCGACAGCATCGCCCAGGAAGAGTTGAAAAAGCAGGCCGACACCGTGCAGCTTGAAATCCGGAGGCTCATCAAGGCGCTCGAGGAAAACGGCATGGACGCCCCAAGCATCGCGCGGCTGAACGTTATCTCTGCCAACCTCGCCCAACTGAGTAGCGCGGACATGCAGAAGGTGATCGTCATTCTACAAAATGCCAGCATCAATCCCGACCAACTATCGCGGCAACAGGGCTTGGTCGATGCCTTCAACGGTCAAAAGAATTTGTCGGCTCAATTCAAGGACCTGGCCACGCAGCTTTCCGCCCAGCAGGAAGGCGACCAGATACCCACGGAACTCGAGGCGCTGATCATCCGCCAATCGGCCAATATTCGGCAGACCAACGGACTTGGCGATGCGGCGCCGGATCGGTTGACCAAAGACCAAAGCGCGATCCATGAGGTCGTTTCATCCGAGCAGCAAGCGATCGGAAACGAAGTTACCTCCCTTTCTCATTCGCTGTCGGCCGTGGCGAGCGACCCTAAATCCCCCGCCGGGCAAATGGCGCAGGCCTTGATGGACTACATGAGCCACTCGCTCGTCCTCGACGCCACCCGCGCCGCGACGACCTTGACGCAAGCTGCCCCCTTTCGCGACGCCGTGGCCAAGCAAAAAGGCGTTCTCAATTATTTCGCCGACATGCTGGCCATCGCCCTTTCCAAGCAAAGCGCGGTCGATCAACTCGCCCGCGCCAAGGCGCAACTCGATCAGGTCGCCGGGGATCAAAAAGCCCTGAACGACGCGACCAGTGGCAGGAAGCTCGATCCCGGCACACTGGCGCTCCGCCAAAACGACCTCAACGACCGGGCCGAATTAGCCCGGGATTTGATCAAACCCGTGCGGCCCGCCGCGGCCCAGCCGATCGGAGACGCGCAGACGAAAATGGATACCGCGGCGGCCCAGCTTCAAGCCTCGGGCGATCTT
>CAZZWT010000245.1:0-5002 GCA_964657775.1 uncultured Candidatus Methylacidiphilales bacterium
CCATACCAACGAGCTTTTTGTCCGCGAGGTCCTGCACAAGGAAAAGCTTTCGCTCGTCGGTGAGATGGCCAGTTCGCTGATGCACGACCTGCGCACGCCGGTCAGCAGCATCCGGCTGAGCGCGGACCTGATCAACGTCGCGGCCGACAACGGCAAGGTGCCCCAATGGTGCGACGGCATCCGGCTTCAGTGCGACCGATTGATCGGCATGGCGGCGGAGCTGATGGAATTTTCCAAGGGCGATTCGCGCCTGATGCTGGCGCGGACCACCATCACCGCGTTCCTTGACCAGTTCCAGAATCTGAACGAGGGCTTTCTCCATCCGGAGGGCGTCGAAGTCACCTTCAAGGCCGAGCCGGGCGAGGTTGTCATCGATGTGATGCGCATGCAACGCGTGCTGCAAAACCTGGTGACGAACGCCTTCGAGGCACTCGAAGGCACACCGAAACCGCGGCTCGAAATCCGGGCCTGGGTCAAGGACGCGGCCTTTCACCTCGCCGTGGAGGACAACGGCCCCGGCATCCCGGAGGCGATTCAGCAGCGGATCTTCGAGCCGTTCGTTACCCACGGCAAGACAAAGGGCATCGGCCTCGGCATGGCCATCGTGCGCAACATCGTCACCGCCCACGGCGGCACAATCAAGTTCGACACCGCGCCCCACCGGGGCACCACCTTTCTCGTCCGCCTGCCGCAGAGCCTCTAATGGCCGGGTGACGTGTTGTAAGGATTATAACCACCGTTGCCAGGCGAGTAAGTCTGAGACGGCGAGGAAGCCGCTCCCGGAGCGTTATTGCCCCGCTGCGCCTGAGCATTTTGCGCGGAGCTATACGCCACGGTGCTCAACACCGGAATTCCACCTGAGTAATCGATCGACTTGGAAGGCGCCGTAATAAAACCGCGGCTGACATCGTCCGCATATTCGGCCAGCGCCTTGTCGATCGCGCCCTGATTGGGCAGCGTGCTGGAATATTTGCTTTTGCTGAGCAGCGGCGTGCTCTTCACAAAGCGCGGAACGTCGAACGAAAAGATGAACGGCTTCTGTCCCGGCGTGAACTGGACGACGTCGCCGCGCCCGAGCGGATAGACCAGGCCGTTGGCGTGCGCGACGGTGTGGCCCTCGATGATGCCCAGGATGTAGGTCGGCTTCCGGCCCGAACTCTGGATGCTGACAAACCCAGTCGTGCCCGTGATGCCCGCCGTCACGCCTGCCGTGATGATGTTCAGCTTCCGCGCTTCCGGCGGTTTGCAAAAGAGGATGTCACCTTGCTGCAGATCGACGGTATTGGAGCCGGCCGTGTAATTAAAGACGGTGTTGGCGCCCAGCCGCGTTATGATGGTGGCAGGCAACTGTAATTCCGCCCGTGACTTGGAGTGTGTCTCCACATATTCGCCATCGTGGATGACCGTGCCAGCCTTCGCCGGAGCATCGCTGCTCGATGAAGAAGTTCCATGCGTGACCTCGTTGACCGCCTGCGTAACTGTGGCCGTTTGATCGGCAAACAACGCTGCGCCGAACCCAGCCGCCATCGTCCAAACTACAACCGCGATAATCCCTGTTTTCATCGTGCTCCCGTTGTTGCCGTTCATTCTAAGATTTCACCAATCGCGCCTTTTGTAAACGCGTCGCAAACGGAATCGTGAACCCGAATCGGCGCCCTGTCGATCATGCGGACACTTCCCGCTGGCCAGTTCGCAACCGTTGCGCTCAGATAATGGCGTGTTGCGATGGCTCAAGTCCCGGGCGGCGGTTCATTTGGGGATTGTGGTCCTCTTCGTCCTGCCCATCCTGGCGGTCTCGTTCCCGGAGGAGAAAGGCGATTCCTACTTTTTCTCCTGGGTGAAACGTGAGTTTCACGGCTTGGAACTAACATCCGTCGATTACCGCATCCGCTTCGGACGCCGCGCGCCGGTCAGCCCGGAAATCGTTTTCCTGGCTCTCGATTCGGCCTCCACTCCCACCTACCTTGATTCCAATTTCGACGCCGACACGATTGCCAATTCGCGCCCTCTATCCCTGATGCATTCCAGTTTTCCCTTTCCCCGTGAGGTTTGGGCGCTCGTCTGCGACCGGCTTTTTAGCGCCGGGGCAAAAGTTGTTGCACTCGATTTAATGTTTCCGGCACCCAGCGCCAACGACATGGCGTGGAAGGCCGCCATCGACAAGTACCAGGACAAACTCGCCATCGCCTGTAATTTCAGTCTCGATCCTCGGAACTACAACACATGGTCGTTGAGCATTCCTTCCGCCAGCCTTTTTCCAGAACAGGAGATAACCGACAATCGCCTCGCCTACGTGAACTACTGGCCGGACAAAGACGACAAGATCGTCCGGAGCGCCCAATACCGGGCCAACACAGATTACCTCAATGGCAACGCCATTGCTCCCAAGTTTCCGAAACTCTATTCGTTCGCCGCACGTGCTGTTCAAAAGGGGGGGCACGCCGACTTGGTTCCCGACGATTTCAAGCCGCGGCCCCTGCGCTTTGCCGGGCCTCCTCTCATCCCCTTTTACAATTATTCGCTCTATCAAATCTTCGTTCCCAATATCTGGCAGACGACGTTCAGGAACGGCGAAATCTTTCGCGACAAGATCGTCGTCGTCGGCCCTCAGGGCGATATGTTCCAGGACAAATCCATCACGCCGTACGGCTTGATGGACGGCGCGGAGATTCATCTCAATGCGATCAACTGTCTTCTGCAAAACGAGTTTCTTTATCCCGCGTCGAACACGTTTAACTTCGGTATGATTGTCGGCTCCGGTTTGTTGTCGTGGGGCCTCGCTCTGCTCATCGTTCCCATCGGCTGGCGTTTTCTGGTTTCATCGGGGATCCTCGGGGGTTACATCATCATCCTGATCGTCGCCTTTAATGGCCCGGGATGGCTTCTGCCGGCGGTGGGGCCCATTGGAGTTTTCTTCGGCGGAACGGGTGTGGGCTTTATTTACGATTTCGTCCTGACGCAAATCGAAAGGCTGCGGCTCAGGACGACTTTTGAGCGGTATAACTCGAAGAACGTGGTGAAGTACCTGCTCGACCACGTTGAGAATTACGAGGCGATGCTGGCGGGAACGCGGCGACCGATCACGGCGCTGTTTTCTGATATTCGCGGGTTCACCACGATCGCAGAGGAGGCGGCTGATTCGCAGAAGTTGGTGGCCAAGTTAAACGAATACCTGACGGCGATGGTCGAAACGGTGTTCCGTTTCGACGGGACGCTCGATTCCTTTATGGGCGACGGCATCATGGCGTCGTGGGGCACCACGCCGTTTAATTTCGGGCCGAAGGGCGATGCGGTGCGCGCAGTGCAGTCGGCGCTGGCGATGATCGTGGAACTGCGGAAGCTGAACGCCAAATGGATCGCCGAGGGCGGCACGGCGTGGAAGATCGGCATTGGCCTCAACCATGGCGAGGTGATCGTGGGTGACATCGGCTCGAAGCAACACTCGGAGTTCGCGGCCATCGGCGATGCGGTGAACCTGGCGTCGCGAATCGAGGGGCTGACGAAGGAATACCACGTGGAAATCTGCATCGGCGAGACCGTAGCCGATCTCGTGCGCGATGAGTTTCACCTGCGGAGCGTCGATCTCGTGCAGGTGAAGGGAAAGAAGAAGCCGGTGGCAATTTTCACCGTAATGGGCGAGAAAAGCTTGGCGTTACCGCCGGAGGAGCAGAAGTTCCTCGCACTCTACGAGGAGGGCATTAACCACTTCCGCCAACGCGAGTTTGTCCGCGCGAAGGAACTCTTTTCACAGGCATTGCAGATTCATCCCGACGACTTTCTGGCTGAGGACTACCTGGAAGATTGCGATGAGTATATTGCGACTCCACCGGGCGCTGCATGGACTGGCGTACGGGTGATGACAAAGAAGTAGGCGGCCGATCGGGATTAAAACTTGAACGTACCTGTGACCGAAACCCCGGGCGTCGTCTCGTCGTAGCTCTGGGCGGAGTTGTTCGACCAGTTGTCCGAGTGGCTGACATCGGCTGAAAGGGATGCGTACTTGCACACCGTCCATGTCACATCGAGACCAGCGGAGAGATTGAAGTCATCGCGATCATGCTGGTTCGCCGTGTTGGTGAAATAGGTGCGATAGGCGGGACGGACATACGGACTGATGCTCACTTCCGGAATGATGTAATAAGCGAGGCTGAACGAGAGCGCGTTGTCGAGCCGGTCGAAGTCCGCCGGGTTGGCCTGATGATAGGCGAGATCGTAAGCCGCGATGAAGAAGAGCGGGATGTCCTTCGAAACCTGCTGGACATGCGTGATCTGATTATCATAGACCACTTCCTTATAAAACTCGTGGTCGTTCGCATGCGGCGCGGTGAAGCGCGAAAGGTTGATCGACGCGGTCCAGGACCAGGCCCGGTCATCGGTGAAGACGTACTGGTTGGAGAACGCCAGGTTCTCGTTATCGAAATCACCCGAGGCCGCGCTGCCGTAGCGGACCATATTGTACTGCAGCGAAATCCGCGGAGTCCAGTCGCGCAGCGAGTAAGGCACAAAGCTGGCGGCATAGCTGCCGAGGTAGGCGCTGCTGTGCGCCTGGTTCGTGTTCGTGTAAAAAACGTTGTCGGTATAAAAATACTGCTGCGTCGTCGAAAGCGTGAACATGTCCGGCTTCGGGAATTTCTGGACGACATCGAGCTCGCCCAAGTCCGAGTCGCCTTGGACCGGCGAGGGCGGCGGGGCCGTCTCACGAAGGCTCACTTTTTGCTGCAGCGTCTCCGCCGCCGATTGCGCGCGCAGGTGGGACGATGCCGCCAGGGTCAGCCCCAGCGCCAATCCCGCACACATAATTAAGCCAGTCTGATTCTGATGATTCATTCGGGTCTCACGTCCAAGGGCCACACTAGGGACCACCATATCGATTGGTATTCCCCGGCTTCGGCATCTGTGGCGGGTTATTGAATTGATTCAGCGCATTACCCGCGGAGTCACGGGCCGGGATTGGGATGAGCGGCACCGACCCATCGAAGCCCGTGATAAAATAAGGATCCAC
>CAZZWT010000246.1:0-2850 GCA_964657775.1 uncultured Candidatus Methylacidiphilales bacterium
CAGCCAAAGCATCCGCGAGTTTTGCAAAGGCAAGGAGAGGTTCGCGAGCCCAAAAGGTAGCCGGCGCAGGCCCTGCGCCGGAGCGGTTGCGCGAGCACGCGCGATCGCTCACACCGCTCAATCCCTAGTTGCGCTTGGGATCGCACGTGTCCGCGCAGCTTCGCTGCCCCTCCGTTCGCCCGCACAAAAAATCTTATAACGATCACAGCTCCCCCAATAACCTCGCATCTCCACCCGAGATGCGGTATCGCAGAGACGCGCATGGACTATCAACTCATCAAAATCTGTCACGTCACCGGCATCATGCTCATCTTCATGGGCCTCGGCGGCATGCTCTTCGCCGCGCTCGTCGGCCTCGGGCCGGAACACCGCGGCCTGCGCCGCACCGCCGCGATCATCCACGGCCTCGGCCTCCTGCTTGTCCTCGCCACCGGCATTGCCATGGCCGTACAGGGCGGCTGGATGCACGGCGATCCGCCCAACTGGATCAAGGGCAAGTTCGGCATCTGGCTTCTTCTGGGCGGCTCGATCACCCTCGCCGCGCGCGTGAGCCGCCTGATGTGGGTCTGGATTCCCGCTTGGATTCTCCTCGGTGCGGCAGCTGCTTATCTGGCCCTCGCCAAACCCTTCTAAATTTTGCCGACCGAAGAAACACCACCACCCACATCGAAGCGCTTCCGCTGGGGCCGCCTGCTTCTCGGATTAATCGCCGCGATCGTCGTGCTCATCGCGGCGCTCGCGCTGACGCTCCGCTACTACGGCTACGATCTCGCCAAGAGCTGGCTCGAGGGTCCCGCCGGGGCGCGCATCGCGGGGCAGGAGCTCGGCAAGGCGATCAAGGTTAACGGCACCTTCGCGCCGCTCAAGCTCGATGGCTGGACCATCGACACCGATTCCTTCACCAGCACCGGCTGGCCGGGCGAGGCGATCGGCAGCCTCGATTGCTATGACATCAAGGCCACGTTCGACCCCGGCGCGATTTGGACGAAGCATGCCTGGCGCTTTTCCAAGATCGAAACGGATCATGTCGACTTCCGCATGCTCAAGCCCAACGATGCGCTGAAAATTCCGCCCGCACCGAAAAAGCCGAAGCATTGGTACGCGTTCCTGTTGCCTGACCATTTCGAGTGCGGCCCCATCGTCACGCCGCACGGCAACATTCTCTTTTCGTTTCAGGGTGTCGATTCCGGCATCAAGGACGCGCGGGTGCAGGCCGATTTGATCGGCAAGGACCTGAAGTACACGGCCACCTCCGGCACGCTCGATTTTCCCTACCTGCCGCCGCTCCACATCAACCGGCTGGAGATGCTCGTCACGCGTCCTTCCATCACCGTCTACACCGCGCAACTCGTCGGCCTGGACGCGTCCAATCCGGCCAGCCTTACGCTCGGCGGCAAGATCGGCATGCGCGAGGACAAATCGATCGACGCCGATGTCGCGGTGAACGAAATGTCGATCGAGAAAATCCTGCCGGAAAATTTGCGTCCGCTCATCCACGGCAAGATTTCCGGCAAGCTGGTGTGGCATCGCAACCAAGCCGGCGACAATGTCGTCAGCGATGGCGACCTGAAGCTGACCGACGCGGAGATCAACAACCTCTCCGTCTTCAAGGCCGTGGCCGATCTCAACGATAATCCGGACCTTCAGATTTTCCCATTGAGCGATGCGACCTTCCATTATCACCTCGAGCACGATGTCGTCACGCTGCAGTTGAACTCGCGCTCGCCGGGCAAGTTTCATCTCGCGGGCACGATCGCCTACAACATCAAGACAAAGCTCGCCGACCTCGATCTCGTCTTCGATGAATTACCTCTCAAAATCTGGCTCCCGAGCGAATTCAAGCCCCGCTATTCCGGTGAGGCGAAAGCCACGTTGAAATGGCACGGGCAACTCGACACGAAGAAGGACTCGACCGGGGCGATCACGGTCAACCTCGACGGCGCGCATATCTCCGATCCGCAATTACTGCGCGAGCTGCTGGAGAAAAAAGGCCTGCGCACGCCGGCCGAAATCCAGTTGGACCAGGCGCAGTTCGCTTTCACCTACGCCGACGAAACCTTCCGCTGCAAGCAGGCGCAGGTCGTTGCGCCGGGCGTCATCAACGCGCAGCTCACCGGTAGCCTGATGCCCGACGGCGCGCTGCTGGCCACCATGGATTGGCAGGGTCTCATCGTCCAGAACTGGTTGCCGGAAAACCTGGCGCAACAATTTTCCGGCTCGCTCGATGGCCACGCCGTCCTCGCCGTGAAGAAGTGGAAATTCAAGGACGGCTCCTATGGCGGCGAAATGAAATTGCTCAACGGCGAAGTGCAATACACCGGCGTGCAGTCGATGGTCGCGCGTTTCCTCGGCCGGCGCGATTTGCTGAAGCTGCCGCTCACGCGCATGGGGCTGACCTGGACCCTCGACGACCGCGACGTGACGGTGAAGGGCATCGACATCCGCCTCGGCGACGACGTCGGCGTGAAGGGCGACCTGGCCTCCGACGACGCGACCGGGCTCTCCGGCCAGCTCTGGGTCGGCACCAGGCCGGCCTATCTCGAGTGGCTGCCCGACGCGGAGAAATCGATCTTCACCAAGAGCGACGACGGCCTCGTCTGGGCGAAGGTCAACGTTTCCGGCACCATGAAAAAGCCGGAGCAGGACCTGACCAAGCAAGTCCTCGCGCAGTTGAAACGCCACCCGCTTTCGCTCGTCGGCCTGGGTGCGAAGATGGTGAGCTGGTACGTCGGCGATTGGTTCGGCGAGAAGCAGCAGTGGCAGCGGCCGTCGGGGAAGAATGTCGAGGTTGGTCCGACGGCGAAGAAGTAGTCGGCCCCGGTGCGGTCCATCTTGTTGACGAACGCGAGG
>CAZZWT010000246.1:2860-4983 GCA_964657775.1 uncultured Candidatus Methylacidiphilales bacterium
TATCCGCGCTACCCGACCCCTATTTCGATTTCAAAATCACCATCGACCGCGGCGCCACCGGATAACTCAAACTCTCCAGCGCCACCTCCGCCTCCGGCTCCGCAAAATCCTCCGGGCTGGCCAGCGACGTATCCGCCACGCGCAGCCAGTCCGTCCGCGCGCCCTCCTGCACCTCGAAAATCTGCTCCTCCCAGTGCGCGTTGATCATCACATAGAGATCGTCATCACCCACTGCCGCGCCGTGCAGGCAGTACGCAAACGCATGCGACTTTGGCCCGATATCGACCTTCCCCTCCGCGCCGTACCACGAGACATCGTGCCGCCAAAACGTCGGCCGCCCGATCGACGGATGCGCCTTGCGGAACGCGATCATCAGCCGGAAGAACCGGAAAAAATCGCGATTCTGCTCCAGCCGATCCCAATCCAACCACGTGATCGCGTTGTCCTGGTTGTAGGGATTATTATTGCCGTGCTGCGTGTGCAGGAATTCATCGCCCGCCACAATCATCGGCGTGCCCTGCGCCAGCAGCAGCATCGCGCAGAAATTCCGCACCTGCTTCGCGCGCAACGCCAGCACCTCCTCCGGCGCGTCCTCCTCGCCCTCGTGGCCACAATTCCAGCTCAGGTTATAGTCGGCGCCGTCGGTGTTCTCGTGGCCGTTCGCCTCGTTGTGCTTCTCGTTGTAGGCAACGAGATCGTGCAGGTTGAAGCCGTCATGCGCCGTGATGAAATTGATGCTCTGGTGCGGCCGATACGTCTGGTAAATCTTGTCCGGAAATAAATCGTCACTGCCGTAAAGCCGCTGCATCGCCGCGCCCACTTTGCCCGGGTCGCCCTTGACGAACGCGCGAATATCATCGCGAAACTGGCCGTTCCACTGGTTCCAATCCAGGCCCGGAAAAGCGCGGCCCAGTTGATAGCTGCCAATATCCCACGCCTCCGCGACCAGCCGCACATTCATCAGCCGCGCGAGGTAACTGATCTCCATGATCAACGGCGAATCGGCATAACTCATCGTGCCGTTGGCGCCGCGCGAAAAAATCGAAGCGAGATCAAAACGAAAACCATCCACGCCCATCTTGCGCGCCCAAAAGCGGAGGCTCTCCAGCACGAGCGCGCGGCCCGCGGGATGCCCCGTGCGCAGCGTATTGCCGCAGCCGGTGTCGTTGAGAAAATGGCGATTGTCGCGCGTCAGCAGGTAATAGCATTTGTTGTCGATGCCGCGAAAACTGTAGGTCGGCCCACGCTGGTCGCCCTCGCTCGTGTGGTTGTAAACGACATCGAGCCACACCTCGATTCCCGCCGCGTGGAACGCCTTCATCATCTCGCGAAACTCGTCGAACGCATCGCCCGTCGCATATTGCCGGTGCGGCGAGAAAAAGTTCAGCGTCATGTAGCCCCAATAATTTCCCTCCTGCGGATCGAACTGCTGAATCGGCAACAGCTCCACCACCGTGACGCCGAGCTTCTGCAAATACGGAATCTTCTCCACCAGCCCGGCAAAGGTCCCGCGCTTCGCCGCCGTCACGCCCGAGTTCGGGTTGGCCGTAAAACCTTTCACGTGCAACTCGTACACGATCGGGTCCGGCCCGTGCGGGATGCGCGGAATATCGCCGAACGCATAGGCCTGCTTCGGCGTCAGCAACACACCGAGCGGCGCGACCCCGTCAGTCGGCCCCGGCAACTCGCAGGCGCGGCGCGAAAAATTCGGCGGGAAGAAAACCTCCGGCGCGTAGGGATCGAGCAGAATTTTCTCCTCGTCGAAATGATGCCCGTGGCGTGGATGATGCGGCCCATCGATGCGATAGGCGTAGAGCGTCGCGCCATTCATCGCCGTGCGCGGAATCCGGCAATGCCAGATGTTGCCCGACTTGTGCGCGGGATGCTGAAACTCGAAAGTGAAGACCGGGTTCACCACATCCGCCGGCGTGTAACCGAGCAGCGTGACCTTGATCGCATAGCGCGAAAAAAGCGCGAAGTTGAACGCTTGCTCCGACTCGATCCAAGTGGCGCCAAAAGGCCATTCATCGCCAGCGGGGAAAGTCGGTACGGCAGTCGTCATCGGGATTTTACTCTGGCAGCAGACGGTGAAAATGCAAAAGGGGAAAGGCAGGACCAAATTT
>CAZZWT010000247.1:0-4971 GCA_964657775.1 uncultured Candidatus Methylacidiphilales bacterium
CGGAGTCCTCCACTAAAAGAATACGCCGACCGCGCAGCAGCCGCCGGTCCACATTATCGGTCAGCGGCGTCAGGCTCGGCACGGAGAAATCGACCGCCTTCGAGTCTTTCAACTGCGGCAGCCAGAGCGTGAACGTTGCGCCCTTGCCTACGCCCGCGCTTTCGGCCAGCAAGCCGCCGCCGTGCAATTCCGCCAGCGAGCGCGCCACCGTGAGCCCCACGCCGAGGCCGCCGACATTCTGCGTGTGCGGCGTGCGCGACTGGTGAAACATCTCGAAGATCCGCCCGATTTCCTCGCGGCTCAAGCCCACGCCCGAGTCGGTCACGCCGATGCGCACGCCGTCGTCGCGCGAGGTTAGCCGCACCGTGATCTTCCCGCCTTCGTCGGTGTACTTGATCGCGTTCGTCATCAAATTGGTCAACACCTGCGCCAGCCGCGTCGGGTCGATTTCCAGCTCCACCGGCGACTCGTTCGGCAGGAACACCATCGAGATTTTCTTCTTCTCCCAGTTCGGGCGGATGTTCTCCAGCGTGGTGCGGGTCCACTCGTTCATCTCCATGCGCTCGCGCACGAGGCGCAGCTTGCGGTTTGTCACGGTGGAGAGGTCGAGCAACTCATCGATCATCCGCGAAAGCGCGCGCGCGTTCCGGTCGATCACCACCACGCTTTTCTGCTCATCGGAGCCGAGCTTGAAATCGGTATTGAGCAAATGCGCGCAAGAAATAATCGGCGTCAACGGCGTGCGCAACTCGTGGCTCAGCGTGGCGAGGAATTCATCCTTCAGCCGCGCCGCCTCGCTCAACTTCAAATTCTTATCTTCGAGTTCCTTCGTCTTCAACAGCACGCGTTGCTCGAGACTGACGTTGGCATTGCGCAGGGCCTCCTGTTGCAGCGAGAGCCGCTCGTTCTTTTCGCGCAGCTCCTTTTGCGTGCGCACGATGCTTTCCGCCATCGCGTTAAATGTCTCCCCCAGGTTTTGCAGTTCATCGCCCGATTTGATCCGCGCGCGCGCCGAGAAATCACCGCTCTGCAACCGTCGCACGACTCCATTCAGCGCCTGGATTGGCCCAATGATCGAGTTGGCCAGCGCGAGTTGGATCAGAATCGTGAAGAACGTCACCGACCCAACCAGGATCCACATCAACGACACGCGGCCGTTGGCCTCGCTCGCTTCCTGTTCCTGCAGGTTGGCCAATTCGATCTTCATCTCGCGTCGCACCTGCTCCGTGACCGAGTGAATCTGGCTGAGCAGCGCGTCGCTGGCATCGCCGTCGGGCGCGGGCGTGCGCTTGGGGATCTTCACGTTGGCCGTGGCAGCGTCGCCGACGGTGGAGATCCATTGCTGCACCAGGGCGCGGCGATTTTTCTCCGCTTCACTCGGCAGAATGAGCGGCGTGTTCAGCGCGCGCAGGTTGCTTTCCACCGAATCGCGCATTTCGGCGTAGAGGGTCAGGTCACGCGGATCGCCGCTTTTCTGAAAGACGCGCCGCTGGGCATCCATCGCGCCGAGCAGGGCCGGCACAATGTTGAGGCTTTCGAGCTCCACTTCCTCCGCATGCGCGATGGGGGTGTAAAGGCGCACCTGGTTCAACGACGAGACGAGATAGATTGCCAGGAAAATCAGAAGCGCCAGATGGCCGAAAAGGCACAGCACCAGGCGCCACACCATGCGCACCTGGATCTTGCTCGAAGGAGCTGAGGCTGGAGGATCGGACTTGCTCAAGCAGCGGACGATAGCACGCGAATCGGCGGAGGGGAAGTTTCCGACTCAGGCGAGGCTGCCTCTGTTTTCAATGCGCTGCTTTCCGGCTTTCGATGGGAGCTGAATCATAGGATGATGGCGGGTGATGAGGAAGTACCACCGCAGAAAATCGGCAGCCTCGAATGCCTTGACCGATCTTATCCGGGCCGTGATCCGCATGGGAGCTCTCGCCAACGAGATCGGTACGCATTTGATCCGGGACATGAAACTCACCTCGGCCCGCTGGGTCACGCTGGGTGAGTTGGTCGCGGCGGAGAAACTTTACACCGTGAGCGAATTGGCGAGGCGCACGGGGAAAACGCGCCAGTCCACCCAACGCATGATGAACGGGTTGCGGCGAGACGGCTTGGTGACGATGGTCGATAATCCGGCTGATCAACGGGCCAGGAAAATCAAACTGACGCCCCGCGGACGAAAGACCTACCGACAGGCGCTGGAGCGGGAATGGCGCTGGACCAATCGGATCGCGAGCCACTTCTCTCGGCAGCAACTGGAGATGGCCTCGGGTTTGATTCAGCAGGTGGCCGAGACCATGGAGAAAAACTCGCCCGGCTAAAAAGAGAGGGGATATTTGACAGCAGGGTGTCAAACGCTAACTTCTTCGGTATGACCCTGCCGGCCACGCCCTCCGTTCTCATCGTTGGTGCCGGGCCGACCGGTTTGACGCTTGCCGCCTGCCTGCAACGATACGGCATTCCGGTCCGCTTGATCGAAAAAAAGCCCGGGCTCTCGCGCTCCACCAAGGCGACCAATTTGATGCAGCGCAGTCAGGAAATCCTGCATGCTCTGGACTTGCTCGGACCCATCAATGAAATCAGCGGCTTGATGCGTCGTATCATGGTGCATGCCTACGGCAAATGTTTTGGCGCTTGCACGATGCGTCTCAAAGAAACCCCCTTTCAAGATGTCATTCTCTGCGGCCAGCATCGATTCGAGGCCGTCATGGCCGGCGGCCTCCAGAAGCGGGGTGTGCCGATTGAATTCGACACCGAGTTAATGCGACTGGAACAAACCGGGCACAGTGTAACGGCGGAACTCAAATCACGCTCGGGTATCGAGAGGCCAACCTTTAGCTATGCCGTGGGCTGCGATGGCGGCAATGGAAGGACTCGCGCCTTTACCCGCTACGATTTTGCGCCGACCAAAACGGGCGTCGGCTTGCGCCAAGTGGATGCGAAGTTGACTTGGAAACGGCTCTCGTCCATGGAGCAAATGTGGCTCTTCTACTTCGACCGGGGCTTTTCCGCCATCGTTCCCCTTCCAGGCGGCGTCCACCGTCTCATTACGGTGGAACCGAAGGATCAAATGCCCGAGCGGGAGCCCACTTTGGCCGAGATGGAGTCGCGACTTCGAGTCATCGTGCAAGACGACAGCCTGACTCTGTCCGATCTGGAGTGGACCAGTTATTCGGATCTGTCGATGGGCTTGGCCAGGGGCTTGCGCGACGGTCGCATTTTGTTGGCCGGGGACGTGGGCAATCCTATCCTTCCCAACGGAGGCCAGGGAATGAACACCGGGATTGGCGATGCCTTCAATCTCGGTTGGAAACTGGCCACGGCCCTCAAGTCGAGTCCGGCCGCAGCAGTACTCGATACCTATGAGGTTGAACGTCACGCCCTGCGGACCGCATTGGAGAAGGCCCAGTTCAACAGCTTGAAGTACACCACCCTCGTCACCCCGCCGTTGATGCAGTATTTGTTCCGCTTCGTCGCGGAACCGGCTCTACGATGGGGCGGCGAATACAAAATGGCGCAGGCTTTCAGCCAACTCGCCATTCATACCCGAAAAAGTCCGCTAACCTTGGAGGCAGGTGGCAAACGGGGCTTGCAGGCGGGGGACCGCGCTTTGGACGCGGATGTCTGTCTGGGAACGAAATCGATCAAGCTCTACGACCTCATTTACCGGGGCGGATGGACGTTATTCGCCTTTGCCGGCACAAATCCCAAACGCCTGCTATCGGTGGGCCTCGCGTTGGAACAATGGCTGCGGAACGATATCCCGACGTACGTGATCTCGACCTCCAGTGCGGCAAAGATGCCGTGCGCGACCCTTTACGATCTGGATGAGGTCGCGCATCGGGTCTATCAGCTTCGCGAACCCATGCTCTATTTGATTCGGCCCGACGGGCATGTTGGCGCTCGAGCACGACCTAGCGATGGTCCTCTCATTATCGAGTACGCCGCGAAATGGATTCCGAAAGGTTTGGGCTCGTTGTCTCATTCCGATTAATCGACAGATCCGCTGCTTAGGAGCAATTCCCCCATTAAAACGCATCCTCTTCGCTCGCCAGCCTCCCTCCGTTTCTCGGCGTGCCCCCGATCCCGGCGTAACCTCAACGTCAAATAGAAGCTTGGAATCGACGGGCCTCGCCCCCAAAATCGCGCCTTCATACATGAAGCGTTCGTTTTGGTCCCTGGTGGCCGTGCAAGTTCAGGTTTTGCTGAATGACAATGCCGCCAAGCTCATGCTCATCACGCTCGGCGCCGCCGTGGCGCCCGAGTTCTTTCCCAAGAACCCCGAAAGCGCCGAGGCCACCGCCAAGACGATCAAGACCATCCTCGCGGCCATCATCATCCTGCCTTTCGTCCTCTTCGCGCCGACGGCCGGCTGGGTCTCGGATCGCTTCTCCAAGCGCAGCGTCATCGTGACCAGCCTGTGGGCGCAGTTCGCCGTCATGGCGCTGATCTTCCTCGCGCTCAGCTTCCACCTGCTCGTCCTCGCCATCTTTGGGCTCTTCCTGCTCGGCGTGCAGTGCGCGTTCTTCTCGCCGGCCAAGCAGGGCATCATCAAGGAGATCGTCCAGACCTCAAACATCAGCTCGGCCATCGGCGTGGTGGAGGTCACGGCCATCGCCAGCATGCTCGTCGGCGGCCTCGCGGGCGGCGCGTTGTACGACGTCTGCTACAGCAAGCTCGGCAGTTATTGGTGGGCCGCGCAGGTCACCATGGGCGCGCTGAGCTGCCTCGCCCTCGTCTCGCTCATCGCCGGTTACCAGATCCAAAAAACGCCCGCGCATGACAACCAGCCCTTTCGCGCCAGCCTGCTCTGGGAGCACTTCGGCCAGCTCAGCGACGTCTGGCGCGAGCAGCCCATCCGCCTGTGCATCCTCGGCATTAGCTATTTTTACGGCCTGGCCGGCGCGCTGTACCTCACGCTGTTCGAGGTCTCCGCCTCGGTCCACATGAACCAGGTCGGCACCGCGTCGCACA
>CAZZWT010000248.1:0-4911 GCA_964657775.1 uncultured Candidatus Methylacidiphilales bacterium
GTAGCGGCCATGGCCCAGCATATCCTCCAACGCCGGCCCGAGGCAGACGATGGGTACCATGTTGGAGAGGATATGCAGCCAGAAAAGCCAGTGCAGCCATCGGTCGGTGCCGACGGGAACGGCATGAGCCCAGGCATAGGTAAGCAGGGTCCAGTAGCGTTGGTCATCCCACGCATCCGGGCTGAAGGCGAGCCGGTTGCCGAGCACATCGTCGCCCCACCAATGGAGCGCGATCAACTGCGCGATAAAGACGGCGATGGTGCTGCTAACGATGAACCAGGTGACCCACGCGACCGGCCGACGAGCGGGTGCGGGTTCGGAATAAACTTGGGGTAATCGTTCGTCCATGAAAGCCGTCTGCTTTCCGTGAGGCTGCGGGAGGATGTGGCGGCTGTCCACTTTCCGTTCTGAAATAAAGTTAGCCTGCCGAAGGGACACGCTTGAGCAAATTCGGCCATCCTAAAAACAACTGCGGATGCCTCTCGTAAAGCTGCGGACATTTCCGCGGACCATATTTCCGCCACCACCACTCCGCCGTTTTCAGGATGAAGTAGCTGTAAAAAAGCGCGACGAGCCAGGATCCTAAAATATCGCTCGGATAATGCGAGGCGCAGTAGACGCGTGAGTAGCTGACCAGCATCGCCCACGGCCAGAGCAGCAGCGCCCATCGCCCAAAGATGGCCCAGCCGACCATGGCCAGTGCGACGTTGTTGCACGCGTGGCCGGAGGTAAACGACCGCCCTTTGGCCACGTGCGCCTGGGGGATTGACTCGGTGATCTGGCGCACGCTGACGACGCGCAGGTGCGGCTCGGTTTCGTTTGGGCGCGGGCGGTTGACGTTGATCTTGAAAGCCCAATCGATGCCGGCGTCGCCGATGATGAGGCACGCCGCCATCATGACGAGGAAAAGCCGACCGCGAAATCCGCCGAAGACAAGCGTGAGAACGACGCCCGCCACCAGCGGGTAACGGAACGAATCGAAGTCACTGACGCGCGCCATGAGCGGGTCGAGCCCCGGACCGCTCCACGTCTGGTTGATCAGGTAGAGAAGCTGCAGGTCAAGCGCATGAAACCAAGCGAACATGAAGAAGCGAGGCTAGGGCGAGCCGCGAACTCGGTCAACGGCGACGGACACGACGGACTCGCGTCCCCACCCTTACATATACTGCGCGAGGTACGCTGCGATCTCGCGGCACGTGCGAGTCGTATCGAGCTTCAGGCCGGAGCCAAGCGCGACGCTGGTCGTGACCGGCTCAGGAAAAGAGAGGCCCGCCGGCGTGGACCCGCTGCCTGCGCCCGTGTCGTTCTTGGAATCAGGAACGCCCGTACGGAAGGAAAGGACGTACTGCGTCTTGGAGACTTCGAGATCGTAAACGTAAACCGTGGTCTGCAGGGTGGTCTCGCCCAGTCCAAGGCCGATGGCCGTACGCAAAGCGCGGCTGCCTTGGTTCACCGTAATAAACTCACCGGCGACCAGCCAGCCGTGGTCGGGCAGATTATCCACCCAGCGCGGCTCCGTGGGCGCAAGTTTCTCCAAGCGCGTCTGCAGCTGATTGATGAAGTTGGTCTGGAAATCTTCTTTAAAGTTGACGAGATCAACGCCGTCGCGGCCGACCATCCATTTTCCCGTGCTGGTATCAAACGGCGCAAGGTAGATGTGCGGGGGATTCGGCGTCAGCTTGACCGAGGCGCTCGGCATTGCAGCGGTGTGGATGGACCCACAGCCACTGAGGAAAAGCGAGGTCGCGATCGCCAAGGGAAGGAGGCCGGCAAGCAGGGCTGCGATACGTGGCATGACTAGCCTTTACCCGCATCAGGCCGAGGAGGCAAGAGAATTTACTGCGATTTATGGAAAATCTCGTCGAACCATGCGGGTTATTTGTTTATTGGTATCCTAGCCAAACCTCCGCACCGATGGCAGGTTACCGTATGCCCGCAAATGTCTGGAAGCTGAAGAACCGTACTCTCGAGTGGCAGGACCGCCCGCTCGTCATGGGCGTTCTTAATGTCACGCCCGACTCCTTTTCCGACGGAGGCCGCTACCTCGACCCGGACCAGGCGTTGGACCGCGCCTTGGAGATGGAGGCCGAGGGCGCCGATATGATCGATGTGGGCGGCGAATCGACCCGGCCCGGCGCGGCGGAAATCAGCGTGGAGGTCGAGCAGGCCCGCATCCTGCCCGTGGTGGCGAAACTGCGCGGCCGGCTCAAAATCCCGCTTTCAATCGACACGTGGAAGGCTGCTGTCGCGACCGCCGCGCTGAACGAAGGAGCGGAAATCGTCAACGACGTGAGCGCGGGCCGCTGGGACCCCATGCTGTGGTCGGCGGTGGAGCACTTCCGCGCGGGCTATGTCCTGATGCATGCGCTGGACCGGCCCGCGACGATGCAGAAGGAACCTGCCTACCTGGACGTGAGCGCGGAAATCGTCGATTTCCTCGGAAAATTCCTCGCGCGCGCGGATGAGAACGGCATTGCGCTGGAATCGATCGTCTGCGACCCCGGCTTCGGTTTCGGCAAAACGCTGCAGCATAATCTCACGCTGTTGCGAGACCTTGAAACATTTCGCGGGCTGCGTCGTCCAATCCTGGTGGGCCTTTCGCGGAAATCATTTTTAAAATTGATTGGCGGTTCGCAGCCGTTGGAGATAACTAACGAACAGGCCCACGTGTGGGCGGCGGCGCGCGGCGCGGCGATCTGGCGGGTGCACGATGTACCTGCGGCATGTCGCGCGGCGAAGATCTCCGGCGCTTTCGGGCGCGGTTCCGACACGGTCTAGATTTTCTCATGCCCTCTCACCTTTCCATCCTGAGCGAAGTGATTCGCTCCAGCATCGAGATTCTCCTTCTCTCGAGCGGGATTTATTTCACATGGAAATTATTCCGCGGCACCCGCGGCGCGCGCGTGCTGGCCGGCTTCGGCTTTTTGCTCGCGATGCTGTCGCTCGTCTCTTACGCGTTTGAGCTGACGGTCATCGAGAAGCTGCTCAGTTTCTCGCCCTACTTTCTGCTTACCTCGCTCGTCATTATTTTCCAACCGGAGCTGCGCCGCATCTTTGCGGAACTCGGCAGCCGCCCGCTCTTCAGCGCGCACCGGCAGCAGGCCGAGGTCATCGAGGAAGTGATCAACGCGCTGGAGCAATTGCAACTGGCCGGGCACGGCGCGCTCATCGCCTTCGAGCGCGAGATCACCTACGAGCCTGCGCGCGAAAACGGCACGGTGCTCGACGCCAAAGTGAGCGAGGACTTGCTCGCGACCATTTTCTTTCCCAAGACGCCGTTGCACGACGGCGGCGTAGTCATTGTACAGGACCGCATCGCCGTGGCCGCGGCGATCTTTCCGCTGACGCAGGCGGAAGGTCTGCAGCGCAACCTCGGCCTGCGCCATCGCGCCGCGCTGGGGCTGAGCGACGAGACGGATGCAGCGATCGTCGTCCTCTCCGAGGAAACCGGCATCATCTCGCTGGCCTACAACGGCAAGCTGCGCCGACCGCTGACGACCGACGAACTGCGCTCGATGCTCATCGCCATCCTGCTCCAGAATAAAGATCATGAAAAACCCCTTGTTGAACAATTGGCAAGCTAAGCTGATTTCCTTCGCCATCGGGTTGCTCCTCTGGCTCTACGTGAAGAACCAGATGGTGCCCGGCTTCATCGACCAGTTGTGGACAGGGACACTTTCGACCGGGCGTTGAGACAGTAGGTAGCCACCGCTGGTCCTGGCAGCTGCGGCTACCTCGGAGCTTGCAGTCGCGCCACCCTTTATCGCGGTCACACTCTGCGGAGTCACGCGACCTCGGAGATTGCACCACCACCGTATTGTGCGAAGGTTATGCCAGCATGAGCGCGCTGACCGAATCCCCCACGCAGACGGGACTGACGTCGGAGCGCCATCCGCTGCTGCTTTTCTTCGATGGCGAATGCGCGTTTTGTAATCGTTGGGTGAACAAGGTCCGCCTGGCCGATCGTGCGCACCGCATGCGTTTCGGCGCCAAACAGGGACGCACTTTCCAGCAAATCGCGCAGACGCACCCCGAGATTGCAAACGTCGATTCCGTCGTGCTTGTGGAACGAAAGGCGGATGGCAGCGAGAAATTCCTCGTCCGCAGCGCGGCGATCCGCGAGGTGATCAAGGGCCTGCCGGAATTTCGTTTCTTTACCATCCTGCTCGCGATTTTCCCGACCCCGATTTCCGATATCGGCTACCGCATCTTCTCCAAGCTCCGCGCGCCCCTCTTCGGCAAATGGCACCACTGCCGCGTGCCGCTGGAGGAGGATAAAGAGCTATACGTGGAATAAAAAAGTAGCCGGCGCAGGCCCTTGCGCCGGAGCGGTTGCGCGAGCACGCGCGACCGCCTGGGTATTCGCTTTAAAATAGCGGTCCCTCTTTGAAATCGGACATCAAGGCGTCGCGCTGCGCGACGCTCCGGCGCAAGGGCCTGCGCCGGCTACATTTCGAATCCGATATCTTACGGATTATCCAACGCTTCCAAATACCGCTCCGCCTCAATCGCCGCTCCGCAGCCGGTGCCCGCTGCCGTGATGGCCTGGCGGTAGGTGGAATCCGCCACATCGCCCGCGGCAAAAACGCCGGGGACATTCGTGCGCGTGCCGCCGTGGAGCTTGATATAGCCGTGATCATCGAGCGCGATCTGGCTGCCGAAGACTTTGACGTTGGGCGTGTGACCGATCGCGACGAAAAGCCCGGCGCAATCGAGCGTGCTCGTCTCGCCCGTGACGATGTTTTTCAACTTCACGCCAGTGACTTTTTTCGCGGCAACGTCGGTAACCTCGGTGACGATGGTATTCCATACCATCTTGATCTTCGGATGCGTGAGCGCGCGGTGCTGCATGATGGCGCTGGCCCGTAGCGAATCGCGGCGATGGATGAGATAAACCTGCGAGGCAAAGCG
>CAZZWT010000249.1:0-4850 GCA_964657775.1 uncultured Candidatus Methylacidiphilales bacterium
GTCGAGGACAACCCGTCCAATCTGCAAGTCGTGCTGATGGTTCTGCAGGCGCTCGGCTACGCGGCCGACACGGCCGAGACGGGCCAGACCGGCATCGAGATGGCGGAGGCCAACGGCTACGACCTCATCCTGCTCGATGTGAAGCTGCCCGACATCGATGGGTGGGCCGTCGCGAGGCACCTGCGGCAATACGTGCGGCACAAACGCCTTACTATCGTGGCCATCACCGCCGGCGCTTCGCCCGACGACCAGCAGCGCTGCTTCGATTCCGGCATGGATGATGTCGTGACCAAGCCGTTCAAGATTTCGACGTTGAAGGATGTGATTGTGAAGTACGCGCGGGAGTAGAAAACCGAGTGATCTACTCCGGGCTCTGCCACGCCACCATCGCGAACTTGGGGCCTTCGCGGGTGAAGAGTTCCCCGGCGCGGCGGCTGGCGAAGTAGAGATCAATGACGAGCGCGCTTCGCTCCTGGCGGTTTTGGCCCGACTCGCGCGCGGCCTTGCGCGAGATCACGGCGGTGCCCGTGTCCATCGCGAGATAACTGCCGACGCCGGGAATCTGCACCAGGCTGCCGTAGGGAATGATGCGCGGATCGACGGCGCAGATGCCTTCCCTCAACCGCACGCCGGAGGAAGTGCGGTGATGATTCGTGAAATAGTCCTCGCCCGGCCAGTAAGCAGTGACGCGGGCGAGATGGACCGGGGCAGATGTCGCGGGAGCGTTGGCCTTGGCCGGCGTACCCCGCGAAAAGACAGAGCCGGCATAGGCCGCTGGCACGAGCATGATCACGAGGACCAGGGGAAGGATCGTCGGGGTGCGCATGAAGGTTTTCTTCGATCGTTCGGGTGCTCTGCTGGCTAAGACGCATCAACCGTGCCGACTGTGGCGATGGCGGCACTCGCCTCCGGCGAAGCTTAGTTTTCACCTCTGGGACTGACCGATCGGACGACGCGGGAGTGCGACACCTGTCTGGTTTAAGATTGAGAAAAAGCGGAATTCCTTGCCGCGTGGGGGGAAGGAAGGGGGATGATTGGTCCCTGTGGTGGTGCTGGCAAATAATGGGACTTATAGGAAAGATAGGACGAATGGGACAGGCACTACCCAAAGGCCCCTTCGTCCCATAGGTCCTGTATTTCCCTCTACTTATCCGGAACCAGCACAACGCGGAAGCCCGTAAACTGGTCCGCGTACTTCGGTCCGCCGGCCTGGCGGACTTCGGCATTCGGGAAATGTTCCGCCGAGCTGAGCCAGCATCCGCCGCGCAGGCTGTGATTGCCATTCGCGTCGAAGAGATCGCTCATCCATTCCCACACGTTGCCGATGCTGTCGTAGATGCCGTATTTGTTCGGCTCCGAGTAGCCGACATCCTGCGTGGACGAAAGCGTGGTGTTGCGCGACGTCGCCGCCATGTCGATGTTCGCGTCGGCGGAGAAAGTCTCCCATTGCGATTCCTTCGGCAGCGCGTAATGGAAGCCGGCCGGGAGCTTGCCCGCCTTTTTCTCAAAGTCGGTCAACTGGTCGCAGAAGGCGTTCGCATTATTCCACGAGATCGTCTCGACCGGGCGCGTGGGACGGCGGAACGTGCTCGGGTCATTCGCGCCCACGGCCTGCAGGTCGGACTGGCGCACCAGATATTTCCCAACCCAGAATCCGCCATCGGCGATCCACACCATAGGGATGCCGCTCGCCGCGATGAAATCCTTGTCCTGTTTCAGCGCGATCTGCTTGTTCACGTTGCCGAAGTCGGGCACGTGGATGTCCACGCGCTGGATGGTGTAGGGCGCGAGATCGACCGAGACATGCAGGTCCTTCGGGCGAATCTGGCTCAGCGTGAAGGGTGTGACGCCAATCACCGTGCGGCCGTCGCGCACGGTGGCGCCAGGGGGTGTGCTGCTGATGGTGACGTTCGCGTAGGGGAACTTGATGTCCTTGGTCAGGTTATCGTGGTCCTTGATCGTCACCGGCACGGAGGGCAACTGCCAATCCTTCTGCGAGACGGTCAGCACATAATCGCCGATCGGCAGCGCGTCGATCTTATCCGGCACCGTGCCCCCGTGCGAGTAACCGCCGGCGCCGGTGAGCGTGTAGGTGACGTTGCTCTGCGGGCTGGTGATGGAGACCGCGCCGGTTTTCTGGACGAGGTTGATCACGCCGAGGTCGGTCGGCTTGTCTTTGTCGGCGGAGACGGTCGCGTCCTGCTTCAAGTCCTCGTAACCGTCGAGCTTGATGACGAGCGAGACAGGGCCCGGGACCATGTCGGTGAACGTGGCCGGGGTCGTCTTTTTGAAATCACCGATGATGACGGTCGCTCCGGTGGGGTTGGTATCGACGACGAGCGAACTGCGAATCTTTGCCGCCGCCGCCACGCGATCGGCCTCGGCCTTCACGGCGGCATCGTGCTCGGCCTGCAATTGTTGCTGGAGAAGCTCGTTCGCCTTCTTGGCATTATCGCGGTCGCGGATGGCAGGCAAATAGGCAAGCGTGTACCAACCAACCGAAACGAGGATGATGCAGACGATCGCGCTCATGATCACGATTGGCATCCGCTGGTTTTTCTGGACCGGCTTGATCAAGCCCTTGAACGGCTTCTTGGCCGGATCGCCGCTAGGGGGCGTGCCCGGGGCTGCGACGGCGGCGGGATCGGGGGCGCGAATGGGGCCGGTACGGGCCGGAGTTTTGCCGCCACCACCGCCGCCTGGGATAAATTTGCCTGCTCGACTCATAGCACTTGGAAAGAATTACGCGGGAGATCAGTCTCCTGCGAGTTAAAAATGCCGTGGAAGACAATGAGTGTAAACATCTTTAGGGTTATCGTGCGAAAAGGATGATCCTTTAGGTTAATCGAGGGGAAATACTTGGCAGGTCGATCCTCCCCCCACGTGAGACATCTCGAGACCACGTGAGACTAGGTAGTTGAGGTGAGACTAGGTGAGACGGACGGAGTGGGAAGTCCCGTCTTCCCTGCCTCAAGACAATGGCAGGAATTCCGACCGAACCGTTGGGGAAATAAGGGACTGGGCATGAAACAAGTATGTTAACTCTAGAATAACAAAAAGCAACAAATTTTAGCGGTGATGGTCGCCGCACCGCACGCTTCCCGATAAGCAAAAGTTCCATCCCGGTCACAACGGAGTTTCAGGAAAACCGAACGCGCACTCGCCAAGGCCTGTCATCTCTCGCATAATCCGCCCGCCATGGAACCACGCTTTGACGGGCGCCCGCCCCAACATTTGCCGCCAACGCCACCGCCTCAGCCGAGGAAGAACATCTTCCAGACCATGGGAGGCGGCCTCGCCGCCATCGGCGTAGCTGCGTTGAAGTACGGGTTCCTCGCGCTGAAATCGCTCAAGACCAGCCTGTCGCTGATCCTGATGATCTGGCTCTACTCGATGCTCTTCGGTTGGCCCTTCGCCGTGATGATCTGCTTCCTGCTCGTCGTGCATGAACTCGGCCACGTAGTCGCGGCAAAGATGCTCGGCCTGCCGGTCAGCCTGCCGATGTTTATCCCGTTTTTCGGCGCTTACACCGCGCTGCGTTCCGCGCCGCCGGACGCGTGGACCGCCGCGCTTTTCGCCAGCGGCGGCCCGATCGCCGGGGCGCTCGTCGGGTGGATCGCGCTGCTGCTCGGCTTGGAGTACCACGCCAATTTCCTGATCGCGGCCGCTTCGGTCAGCTTCGTCTTCAATCTATTCAACATGATCTCTGTGCCACCCTTCGATGGCGGCACGATGTGCGCGGCGATCTCGACCTGGTTCTGGTTTCTCGGGCTGCTCATGCTCGGCTTCGCGCTGATCTACTTCCACTCGCTCTACACCTCGATGTTCATCATCCTCATCGTGTTCTTCATGACGCTGCCGCGCCTGCGCCAGACGTTCTTTGAGGAAACCTCGGACGAGATGCAGGAGTACTACAACACGCACATTTCCAACCGCCTGATCATGGCCGTGATTTACCTCGGCGTCCTGGCCACGTTGCTGCTCGGGTATGGACATGCGAGCGGGTATTTGACGACGGTGATCGGGCATCACGAGACGTAGCCGAGGGGCTCGCGCGAAAAAGGTAGACGGCGCAAGCCCTTGCGGCGCAACCGATGTGCGTTCGGATTAAGAAATAACGCGCACTTTTTGCATCGGATGTCCCAGCCTCGCTTCTGCTTCAATACCGACCGCGCGTCAGATCCAAGGTAAACTTCTCCGAGTTGGCCGGGTCGAAGCGGACCGGCACGGGATTGTTGACCCGCCAGCGGACTTCCTCGCCGCTCTTGAGATACCAGCTTCGGCCCGTGCGCGTGCGGCCCTGGCTGTCGGTGAAAGTGAACGTGAGATAGAAGCGCGGCACCCGGTTTTTGCCGACGAGATCGTAGGGCACGGCATCGACGATGCCCTGGCACGACACACCGTTCGCCAGAAGAAACCGGTAGTATTTGTTTTGCCGGATATAATAGCGGAGCGTGAAGATGCCGATGAAGTGAAGGGCCAGCGCGGCGAGGCTCAGGCCCCACGTGGCGAGGCGCACGTTGTTCTGCTCGGCGGGGAGCTCGATGCGGTTGTTGCTCATGTCCGCCGGGATGTAGAGGAGGGGAATCCTCTCGCCCGCGGCGAGCGTGACGTAGCTGGCCCGCGCGATGGACGAGCGGCAGCCGAGAGAAAAATCCCCGGCCTGATAATGATAGGCGAGGTGATAAGTGGTCGTGCTGCCGTGACGCCCGTGACTGGTGGTGGTGTAGAGCCGCTCAACGATGCCGGTGGCGGGCTTGGCTTCGTAGGCGAAAAGATAATCCTCATAAAGCCACCACACCGCCGCCGCCGAGATCGATCCGCCGAAGATCACCCAAATGAGGATGCCG